>JAFQKO010000077.1 GCA_017396865.1 Clostridia bacterium
CCAAGGATGAGCAGCTCACCCTCCGTTGGGAGCAAAAGCAGACCCTCTCCCAGCTTCGGCTGACCTTCTGCACCAACTTCAACTATGCCATCCGCTGCACCATGGCGCCCCGTCGGCAGGCGCAGCAGCGGGTAGGGGTTCCGCCCGAGCTGGTGAAGGACTACACCCTGCGGCTTTTCGACGGCGACCGTTGCGTTTACGAACGCAAGGTGGAAAACAACATCCTGCGGCTCAACGTGCTGGACTTCCCGCCCGTTGAATGCGACCGTGCCGAGCTGACCTTCCATACCACCAACGGTGCCTTCGAGATCGAGGTTTTTGAAATCCGCGCTTATTAACAGAAAACGCGATGTGCATTGCACATCGCGTTATTTTTCATTGTTTTTTAAGCAGACCGCTTGGTTTGAGTTCTATATTTTCTTGCCCTTTGCGGTTCAGACTATTTTTACATTCCCCATCAACTAAAGGGATGCATATTGGCCATATTCTGCCCGCAGATCTGCAGCCAGCGATTGACCATGATGTAGGGATCGCCATTTTCGGGGATGGGCTCATAGGGAAGGCGGGGCGCCTCCAATTCCTCGATCCGCTCAAGGTTGCCCTCCAGCCAATCGGAGATGGTTTCACCGTTATGCTCGATCATCGAGATCAGGCTGCCCAGCCGCATGGCAATGATATCAAAGCCAAAGGCCTTGTTTTCCCGCATCCATTGCAGGCGCATGGCGCTGCGCAGTTCCTTGACCTTTTCGATCAAAAGGGGAAGCTCCTCTGTGATTTTTTGCACCGCGGCGCGATCCTTTGCATGGTAAGCCTCGTATAAACGATGACCCAGCTCTGCCTTGATCGCCAGCACCTCTGCCAGCTTCACGATCGGCTCGATGGCATAGGCAAATTCACCGCAGGTTTCCTTGCGCGCCGCCAACCGCGCGGCATAATCGGCAAGATATGCGCCGCTGCCCCGCCCGATATGGCGGTCGAATTTTCCGGTCAGGAAATTGCAATACAGCATATATTTGGAGGGGTTGCATTTACGGTCTCCGATCCCGATCCGACCGGGCAGGGCATGGAGATCCTCCAGCATCAGCAGGGTCTCAGCATCCACGTTCAACAGGTTCTTCAGCCGTTTTTTAGCGATATCGGGGCATTCGGCGCGATGTCCCCAGCAGGATTCGCCGTAGATAAAGAGGGTGTGCAGGGTATTAAAAAGGGAGCAGGATGCGCCGTCGTCGCCCCACATCGTCACGTAAACCTCCGAAACGTTGGTCTCCTCCAGCGCCGCCGTTGCAGAAAGGGAGCACCGCTCGCCCATACGGTTCAACGGCACCAATCCATACCACGAGCTATCACCACCCGCAAAGCCAATGGGGTTGTTAAAAACCTGATGCTGGCGGAACATTTCATCATAGTTCTCCTTATCGGGCTGGGAATAATCCCAATAGACCAGCGTTAATTCCTCCGGCACGTTTTCGGCAATATCGGCGGGCACGTTGGTGCCGGGCACCCGATAAACACCGTTATTGATCATACGGAAGAACATATCGTCCCACATTCTCGGGGTGTAGCCATACTTTTTGCAAAGCTCCACCACCCG
>JAFQKO010000078.1 GCA_017396865.1 Clostridia bacterium
CATTGCTTATACCTCCGCCATCCAAAGGCCGTGGAGATTGCAATAGGCATAAACGGCAACGGGCTTCTCATCAGCCAATGCGAAGGTCACAACAGGCTCTGCACCGGAGGCGAGGCACTTACGCTGACCGCCGCGGTCGGTTTGCAGATAAACCCAGGTGATGCTGTGCTCTTCGGTCATGGGGTGCGCCACCTCACCGACAACCACCTTCACGGTATCGCCCTCAACGGCAACGACGGGGATATGCTTTTCGCGGGCGGCATCCACCGTACCCGGCTCCAGCTTGGTCATCTTCTGACCGCAGCACATCATCGGAACACCTGCATCGTGGATCATACCGATCAGGTTGCCGCAATGCTCGCAAATAAAAAATCTGTTTTCATTCATGGTAAAATACCTCCCAAATAATATTTGATTTCAGTATACCCAATTTTAACCTTTTTGTCAATTATATCACGTAAAAAAGAATCCCGAAATACTGCAAAATGCTGCCCAATACCACAAACAGATGGAATACCGAGTGCATATACCGCTTGGGATTCTTTCCGTGGCCCGCCACACCGTAGATCACCGCACCAATGGTATAGGAAACACCGCCCAGCAGCATCCAGATCATGCAGCGAACTCCCAGCGCATCGATGGCCTCCTTGCCCGCAAATACGATACACCAGCCCAGAATAATATACAAGGCCATGGAGAGCTTGCTGTATTTTTTCAGATCGATGGCATTAAGGGTGATTCCCAAGGCGGAAACACCCCACACCACGCCGAATACCACCCATCCCAGCGCCGTATGGTCGGGGCGAATCCCCGATAGGGCGATGGGCGTATAGGTGCCCGCGATCAGAATAAAGATGGTGCAATGATCGATGACCTGAAACACCTTTTTGGCAAGCTCCGACTTAAGGCCGTGATATAGGCTGGACATGGTATACAGCGTGATCATCGAAAAGCCGTAGATAAACGCGCCGACAATATCAAAGGCATCCCCGCGCAAAAAAGCAAACACCACGCAGGTGGCAAGCGCCACCACGCCAAATCCGCCGCCTACGATATGGGAGACCATATTGAAGATCTCTTCCCCGCGGGTATAGTCGGGAAGATTGCGATCCTTGAGTTTTGTTCGTTTCATTTTCTTCACCTCGGCAAATATTATAAACCTTTTTGTCGATTTCGTCAATCAAGCAGAGATCCCGAAAACCCAGTATTCATGCGGGTTTTCGGGATCCGAACTCTTAAATTTTCTTAATATTTACGCTTTTGGTTCAAAAAACTGCGCGCCATGTTTGCATAGGGGGCAAACGTAGTTCTCGGGCAGCTCGGCGCCCTCATAAACGTAGCCGCAGATGGTGCAGACCCAGCCCTTGGCCTCCTTTTTCGGTTGGGGCTTCACCTTGGCATGATAATCGGCATAGGTCAGCGCAGGCTCCTCGGAGAGCACCTCCATCGCCTCAATATCCACGATAAAGAGGGTATGGGTGCCGCAATCCACCGTCTCCGTCACCTTGGCGGAAAAATAGGCGTTGGTGGATTCGGTGATATAAGCAATGCCATTCTCGGCGGGCGCATGGCCCGAAAAACCCGCAAACTTATCGGTAGTTCTGCCGCTGTGGAACCCAAACCGCTCGATCAGTTCAAACTTGGTGCGGCTATCCAGCACAGAAAGATTAAGCGCCCCACTCTTTAAGATCACATCATGGGTATAATTATTTTTATTGATACCGATGGCAAGGCGATTGGGATTCTCGGTGATCTGCATGGCGGTATTGATGATACATCCGTAGTCCTTCCCGCCGTCCCGCGCGGTCAAAACAAACAGTCCGTAGGTTATTTTAAACAATGCTTGCTGATTCATTTTTACAGCTCCTTCCAATGGGAATTATTGACTTCTTCTATTATTTATATTACAATAATATCAAGAAAAATACAAGGAGAATTTTTAAAAAATGAAGATCATTGCCCACATCCGCAACGGCTTTTCAACCAAATTCGGCATTCCCCGCCAAAGCGGTCTGGTATCCGAGGTGGAATCCCGCATCGTATTTACCCCCGAATACCGCAACGCCGACGCCCTGCGGGGGCTGGACGGATATTCCCATCTTTGGCTGATCTGGCAATTCTCCGAAAGCCTGCGGGAGGATTGGTCGCCGACGGTGCGGCCACCGCGGCTGGGCGGCAACACCCGCATGGGCGTTTTCGCCACCCGCTCCCCCTTCCGCCCCAATCCCATCGGGCTCTCCTCGGTGAAGATCGAGCGGATCGAGCTTTCCACCCCCGAAGGGCCCGTTATCACGGTAAGCGGTGCGGATCTGCTGGACGGAACGCCGCTTTATGACATCAAGCCCTATCTCCCCTATACCGATTCCCATCCCGATGCCCGCGGCGGTTTTGCCTACGGACCGAGCGATGGGCGGGTAACGGTGGAAAATCCCCAAGGTTTGCCCCTGACACAGGAGTTGATCGCCCTTCTGGAGCAGGATCCCCGCCCCGGCTACATCGACGATCCCGACCGCATCTACGGCATGGAATACGGCGGGCAGGAGGTACGGTTCACGGTAGCAGAGGGCGTTTTAACGGTGGTCTCTATCGGCATTTCGCCCAATTTATGATGAAGAAACGCCCCATTCTTAGCACCTCAAACGAAAGTTGCGTTTTGGGGTTGACATTTTTCTTATAATATGATAATGTATTGACAACGATAGAGGTGCGTTGCATCATCAGTACGTCGGCTTATCACGCTCTTGCCAAAAGCGAAGTCGAGGGAAAGGGATGGGCGCCGAAGGCGGCCTAAGGCTAAGGGCTGTGCTGGCAGCAGGGAATAAGATCTCTGATGTTGTCGCATGAAATTGCGGAGCGCTATCTTTACTATATTTTGGCGGGATGCCCTGCCAAAAGCTTGGCTTAGTAGGGATCGTTGCCGCGCAACGATCTTTTTTATTTGAACGGAGGAAATAAAATTATGACCAACCCGATTTTTAAGGGCGTAGGTACCGCAATCATCACCCCGATGACCAAGATGGGCATCGACTATGATAACTATGAGCGCCTGCTCAACTGGCAGGTAGAAAGCGGCGTAAACGCCATCATCGCCGCCGGCACCACCGGCGAGGGCTCCACCCTCTCCGACGATGAGCATAAAAAGCTGCTGGACTTCACCGTCCGCGTTGTGGACGGCAGAATCCCCGTCATTGCAGGCACCGGCTCCAACGATACCGCCTATGCGGTTCAGCTCAGCAAATTCGCCTGCGCCTCCGGTGTGGACGGGCTGCTGGTGATCACCCCCTACTACAACAAGGCGACCCAAGGCGGCCTGATCAAATCCTTTAACGCCATTGCGGACGCTTCCACCAAGCCCATCATATTATACAATGTACCCTCCCGTACGGGCTGCAACATTCTGCCCGAGACCTGCAAGGTGCTGGCCGACCATCCCAACATCGTTGGTCTGAAGGCCGCCAGCGGCGACATGAGCCAGATTGCCGACTGCATCCACCTTTGCGAGGGCAAGATGGACTTCTATTCCGGCAACGACGATCAGATCCTGCCCATTTTGGCTTTGGGCGGCATCGGCGTGATCTCGGTGCTCTCCAACGTGCTCCCCGCAGAGACCGTTGCCCTTTGCGATAAGTTCTTCGCAGGCGACATCGAAGGCAGCCGTGCGCTGCAGCTGCGGTATCTGCCTTTGGTGCACGCCCTCTTCAGCGAGGTCAATCCCATCCCCGTGAAGGCAGCAATGGCGGCCATGGGCTTTGGTGAAAATTATCTTCGCCTCCCCCTCACCCCGATGGAGCCTCAACATGAAGCAAAGCTCCTGGATCTGATGCGCGCAGAGGGGTTGAAGGTATGAACGTTATCATCTACGGTGTAAACGGTCGGATGGGCAAGGTGCTTCGCACCATGACCGAAGAGGGCGTACGCGGTGCCAAGCTGCACGGCGGCGTGGATCTCGGCGGTAACGACAGCGGCTTTCCCTATTTTGAGACCTTAGACCAGGTTCCGAGCGGCGCCGACTGCATCATTGATTTTTCCCATCATACCGCAACCAAGGCGGTTTTGACCTATGCCTGCAAGCATAAGATCCCGGTCGTTCTGGCCACCACCGGCCATACCGAAAAGGAGCAGGCAATAATCCGCGAGGCCGCCAAGGAGACGGCGATCTTCCTTTCGGCCAATATGTCGATGGGCGTTGCTCTTTTGGCAGAGCTGGCCAAAAAGACCGCCGCAGTTTATCCCGATGCCAACATCGAGATCGTGGAGACCCACCACAACCGCAAGCTGGATGCACCCAGCGGCACCGCTTTGTTGATCGCCAACGCCATTCGCGAGATCCGCAAGGCAGCCACCTTTGCCCTCGGCAGAAGCGGCCAAGGCAAGCGAACCGAGGAGGAGATCGGCATCCATGCGATCCGCCGCGGCAACATCGTTGGCATCCACGAGGTTTTGGTTTCCACCGATTACGAGACCATCTCCCTGAAGCATGAGGCCCACACCCGCGATCTTTTCGCGGCAGGTGCCATGGCGGCGGCAGAATTCCTCTGCGGCAAGCCGGCCGGGCTTTATAACATGCAAGACATGATCAAGCTTTAAATAATACGGAGCGGGAGAATCCCTCCCGCTCCATTTTTTATAGGAGTAGTTATGATTAAGGTATTAAAGTTTGGCGGCAGCTCCATGGCAGATGCCGCCCAATTCCGCAAGGTTGCGGAGATCATCAACGCCGAGTCGGAGCGCCGTTACGTCGTTGTTTCGGCACCGGGCAAGCGTTTTTCTGAGGACGAAAAGGTAACCGATCTGCTGCTGCATTGCCACGCGCTGGCAAGCGAGGGCGCAGAATTTGAGATGACCTTCAATCGCATTGCCGACCGCTATCGCGGCATCATCGCCGATTTAGGGCTTTCTCTTTCCATTGAAGAGGAGCTGGCCACCGTTAAGGCCGCCATCGGCAACGGCGCAACGGTGGACTACGTTGCCAGCCGCGGCGAGTATTTTAACGCCATCATTATGGCGGCTTTCTTAGAGGTACCCTTTATCGATACCGCCGACTGTGTCTTTTTCAACGCCGAGGGCAAGCTGGACACCCCCAAAACCGACACGGTGCTCCGCAACCGCCTCTCCACCACCCAGCGGGCGGTATTGCCCGGTTTCTACGGTGCGATGCCCGACGGCTCTATCAAGACCTTCTCCCGCGGTGGCTCGGACATTACCGGCTCCATCGTGGCAGAAGCGGTGGAAGCCGATCTTTATGAGAACTGGACCGATGTTTCGGGTATGCTGATGGCTGACCCCCGCATCGTCAAGAGCCCCGCCCCCATCGACATCATCACCTACCGTGAGCTGCGGGAGCTTTCCTACATGGGCGCCACGGTGCTCCATGAGGACGCTGTTTTCCCCGTTCGCCGTTCCGGTATCCCCATCAACATCCGCAACACCAACGCACCCGCGGATCGGGGCACCATGATCGTTCCCCATACCGAGGAAAAGGGCGGGCGCGTGGTGACCGGTATTGCAGGCAAATCCGGCTTTACCGCCATCTATATCGAAAAGGACATGATGAACTCCGAGCTGGGCTACGGCCGCCGTGTGCTGGAGGTTTTGGAGCGCAACGGCATCAGCTTTGAGCATCTGCCCAGCGGCATCGACACCTTATCGGTGGTCGTCAGCAACAAGGAGCTGGACGGCAAGCTTGATACGGTTCTTGCCGACCTGAAGAAAAAGGTCTGCCCCGATACCATCCGCGTTTATGATAATCTGGCTCTGCTGGCTGTGGTTGGCCGCGGAATGATCCGTTCTCCCGGTACGGCTGCCCGCGTTTTTGCTACGCTGGCAAGAGAACACATCAACGTTCGGATGATGGATCAGGGCTCCAGCGAGCTGAACATCATCATCGGCATCTCTGCCGAGGACTATGAAAAGGCACTCTGTGCCCTCTACGAGGAATTTCAACCGAAGGAATAACCATCCATGATCTGTAAAAATTTATCTGTTTCCGCCGAAGGGCGCTTGCTCTTTGCCGAGCAGGATGCCGCAGCGCTGCTGCGGCAGTACGGCTCTCCCCTCTATCTGATGGATGAGGAGCGGATCCGCGAAAATTGTCGAACCTATTATACCGCCATGAAGGAGGCCTTCGGCGAGGCCGCCCTTCCCTTCTACGCCGGCAAGGCGGCCTCCTTCAAGGAGATCTACCGCATTGTGGCCGAGGAGGGCTTGGGCGCCGACGCAGTTTCCTCCGGCGAGCTTTATACCGCCCATAAGGCGGGCTTCCCCATGGAACGTATCTGTTTCCACGGCAACAACAAGACCGATGCCGATATTGCCCTTGCGCTGGAGCTGGGCGTAGGCTGCTTCGTTGTGGATAATGAAGAGGAGCTTTACGCCATCGATCGGATCGCCGCCAAGCTTGGCAAAACCCAGGCGGTTTTATTGCGGCTGACCCCCGGCATCGACACCCATACCTACGAAGCCATCAACACCGGCAAGGTGGATTCCAAGTTCGGCTCTGCCATCGAAACGGGGCAAGCCGAGGAGATCACCGCCCTGGCGCTGAAGCTGAAGGGCATCGACCTGAAGGGCTTCCATTGCCACGTAGGCTCGCTGGTATTTGATTCCGATACCTTCCTGCGCTCGGCCGATATCATGCTGGACTTCATCGCCCACATCCGCGACACCCTTGGCTACACCGCCGAGGAGCTGGATCTGGGCGGCGGCTACGGGGTTCGCTACGTTGAGAGCGATCCCACCATCGACATTGCCGCCAACATCCACGAGGTTGCCAAGAGCGTCAAGGCCAAGTGCGCCGCCCTCAACCTGCCCCTCCCCGCCCTGCGGATGGAGCCGGGCAGAAGCATCGTTGCCGATGCGGGCATGACCCTCTACACCGTTGGCACCATCAAGAAGATCCCCGGCTACAAAAACTATGTTTCCATCGACGGCGGCATGAGCGATAACCCCCGCTATGCCCTCTACGAATCGAGCTACACGGTATTGGCCGCCGAAAAGATGAACGAGCCGACCGATATGATCGCCGATGTGGTGGGTCGCTGCTGCGAGAGCGGCGATATCATCCAGCCGCAGGTGGCACTCCCCGCCTCCCTCAAGCGCGGCGATATCATCGCCGTTCTGACTACGGGTGCATACAATTATTCCATGGCATCCAACTACAACCGCATTCCCCGCCTGCCCATTGTCATGCTGAACAAGGGCAAGAGCCGCATCGTGGTAAAGCGGGAGACCTTAGAGGATCTGATTCAAAATGACATCTAAACTTTTATTGGCCAGCGACTACGACGGTACCCTGAAGCAAAACGGTGTCGTTTCCGCCGAGGACATCGAGGCCATCCGCCGTTGGCAAGCGGCAGGGAACGTTTTTTGCCTCTGCACGGGGCGCTGCCTCCACTCGGCCATTGAGATCATGGAACAGGATTCCCTTTCCCCCGATCTGCTGATCACCGGTAACGGTGCAGCAATCGGGAAAATGGACGGCAGCTTTTTATCAAAAAAACCGCTGACCGCCAAGGAAACCGCCGCCATCCACCAAATTGCCCGTGAATGCGGCAACACCGCCTTTGCCTGCAATGCCGAGGATGGCAGCCAGATGATGTTTGATTCTTTGAATCCGGCCCGCCAAACGGCAACCGTCGAGCAGATGCTGGCAGAGCAGCATCCCATCCAATGCACCGCTGTTTTTAAGGAAAATCCGCCCGCCGCCCGCCGCTTTACCGATCGGGTCAACCGCGAGGTTGAGGGCGCGACCGCTCACCTCAACGGCGTATACATCGACTGCACCGCCCGCGGTGTGGATAAAGGAAAGGGCGTTGAAAAGGCCGCCGCTCTGCTCGGGATCTCAACCGAAAACTGCTACACCATCGGCGATAATGAAAACGACCTGCCGATGCTGCTCCCCTTCCATGGCTCTGCCATCGAGAGCGGCAACCCCGATACCGTCGCCAAGGTCGGCCGCTCGATCCCGACCGTCGCAGCATTTATTAAGGAAATTCTGAAATGATACAAACAAAAGGTCATGCACTGAAATGAGTGCATGACCTTTTGTTTATGTTAATCCTTTAAAACAAATCCGTATTTATCATCGCGAACGTAGCGGCAGATCAGGCTGCAGCAGCCCTGATCGGATTGATGCTCCTCGCTGATCAGCCAATCGCCGTTTTGGCAGGCATAAAGGCCGGTGGAGCCGAAGCGGAAGCGCCAGCCGTAAACGCCGCTCTTTTCATCGCAATTTCCCGCAGGGAGCAACGAAAGCTGCCAGCCTTCCTCCTCCAACCCCTTTAATTTGCCCCAAACGGGCGGAGCGGAGGCATCTGCCGCAAAGAGGTCGTAGTTCGGAAAATCGGGCTTAGCGCCGCGATAAACTGCCATAAAATAAGCATTATCCTTGGGGCTGTACTCCATATTCTGCACCCCATAGGTGGTATTTCCGGTATAAAGGAACAGCTTTTGATCCGGCTTTTGCGGGCCGCTTTTGTGCATTGCCGCCTGGGAGAGGGGCTTGGCATAGCGATCCCAATCCTCGATATCATATTTCAGAATAACCTGATGATCGTTGTCGGTGCGAGCGAGATCCTTATAGATGCCATAGGCAACAAAGAGATAATCCTTGCCGCCCCGCTCCCCATACATCGGGCCGATGGCGGTGCCGTCGATGCCGCTGCAGCCGTATTTATGATTGGGCGCATTATAATCGTCGACCACTTCCTTTAAGTAGACGGCGGTCATGATGCCATCCTTTTCGGCATCCATCTCCAAGCGGTCGATTTGATCCACGTCGAAGATGGCGATATAGAAGGCATCCTCGATCGCTTGGGTGCTGCCCAGCTTGGATAGGATCCCCTTGCCGATGGAATCGTTTTTATACTCCAGCGAACCGTAGACCTTGCCGTTATGAAAAACGATACAGCCGAGATGGCCCAGCAGGCCGTCCACGCAACCAACGATCGTGCCATCGAGCTTGGCCTTTACCAATTTGGTGGTAAAGGAATAATAGATATAGCCCTTTTGCTCATCCACGGCAATGCCCTGAATATGGCACTTCCCCCACGAGCCGGTATAGATCGGATTTTCCATTTTTAAAACTCCTTTGCTTCGATCAGCCGATCCCCTTCATACACCAGCTTCATCCGAAAGAAGGGGGCATTCTGCTGCAGCTTTTGCAGGAAAAGGCGGTCGCCCTCCCATTGGGGCAGATCGTTGTTGACCGTTTGGATGGGCACCCATTCCAAAACGCCTTCGTCGCATTCCTTTAAACTGCCGCTGAAGCGGTCGGCCCAAAAAAGGTGCATCCGTTCATCGGGCCAGCCGGTGCAGGAAAAATCCACCACACCGCGATATTCCGGCTCGATGAGGGTCAGCCCTGTTTCCTCATAAGCTTCCCGCAGAGCGCATTCCAAGGGGGTCTCATGCGGCAGGAACTTCCCGCCGACACCGACCCATTTATCCTTATTGACGTCCCGCTCCTTTTTGATGCGATGGAGCATCAGGTAGCAGCCGTCCTTTTCAATATAAATCAACGAGGTATCGATCATTTCAGAAATCCGTTTACGATCTGCTCCTCGGCTTCCTGCTCGGTGAGGCCGAGGGTCATCAGCTTAATAAGCTGCTCGCCCGCGATCTTGCCGATGGCCGCCTCATGGATCAGGCTGGCATCGATATGGGATGCGGTGATCTCGGGGATGGCGGCAACCACAGCGTCGTCCATGATAATGGCATCGCATTCGGAATGACCGCTGCAGCGGTTATTACCCTTGATATTGGAGCGGAAGATCTGTTTGGATTCGCCCTTGGCGACCGAGCGGGATACGAGGTTTGCGCTGCAGCCCTCGCCGTCCATATCCACCGTGAAATCGGTTTCGGCATACTGCTTGCCGTGGGTCATGATCTTCTCATGGATAATCAGCGTAGCATCAGCGCCCAGCTTGGCGGTGGTGACCCGCTTGGTGGAGTCGACGCCCTTGATCTGCACCGTTTCCATCTCCATATAACCGCCGTCCTCTACCTCCACAACGGTGGTGGGGTTCATGACGTTTTGGCCGTTACCGTCGCCCTGACCGTAATGCTTTTCCACGTATTTCACCTTGGCATTCTTCCCTACGAAGAAGGAATGGATGCCGTCGTGGCGGGACTCCTGATCCCCCGCGTTATGAATGCCGCAACCTGCAACGATGGTAACGTCGGCGCCCTCGCCGATATAAAAATCGTTATACACCATATCCTGCAAACCGCTTTGGCTCAAAACGACGGGGATATGCACGCTTTCATGCTTGGTGAAAGGCTTGATAATGATATCAATGCCGTCTTTATCGTCCTTGGTAACGATATCAATATTTGCCGTGGTGGCACGCCCCGCAGAGCTGCCGTTTGCACGGATATTATAGGCACCCGCAGGTACCTCATGAAGGTCTGCGACCTGCTCTAATAAAGTTTTTTGAATAGAATCCATAGCCGCTTTCCTCCTTACATTTTATCGGTGAGCACCTTGCAGGGGGCTTGACCCTGCAGCAGCTCCGGCAATACGCTATCCTTTTCGCCCACGGTACGCACGGTTCCGTCGGCAATAACGATGACCTTATCGGCAATATTCAAGATCCGCTCCTGATGGGAGATGATGATGATAGAGCCGCCCAGCTTTTCATGCATCTTTTCAAAGACGTTGATCAGGTTGGAAAAGCTCCATAGATCGATGCCCGCCTCCGGCTCATCGAACACCGAAACCTTGGTGCCGCGCGCCAGAACCGAGGCGATCTCGATCCGCTTGACCTCGCCGCCCGAAAGGCTGGCATTGATCTCGCGGTTGATATAATCACGGGCGCAAAGCCCCACCTCCGAAAGGTAGGCGCAGGCTTCGCTCATCGAAAGCTCGCGGCCTGCCGCCAAGGTGATGAGATCCTTCACGGTGATACCCTTAAAGCGCACCGGCTGCTGGAAGGCGAAGCTGATGCCCCGCTTGGCGCGCTCGGTGATGGAAAGGTCGGTAATATCCTCGCCATCGAGAATAATGCGACCCTCGGTGGGGGTATAAATACCGGCGATCAGCTTGGCCAGCGTGGATTTACCGCCGCCGTTGGGGCCGGTGATGGCAACAAACCGCTCATCAATGGTGAGATTTATATTCTTTAAAATTTCCTTTTTACCGTCCTCATTTTCGGCGGTATAGGAGATATTTTTCAGTTCAAGCATTTTTAGGGTCCTCCTTTACTTTAACCTTTCATTATATTGTACCCAAAATACCGCCAAAGGTCAAGCATTATCTACAAAAAAGGCACCGACCGCAGAAAAATAGGTAAAACCTAAAGTATGTGCCAATATTAAAGATTGCAAGGAGAAAGAAACACCTACTCTTTCTTCTTGTTCCTTTTATAAGGAAAAAATCCGCATAGTGATGCGGATTTTGATTGAAATTTTTCTGCTATCCGCCGAAATGACCGCTCAGCGTATCACATACGCGATCGGGATCATTTCGACGAAGGGCGCCCTCAGTTAGGGAATAATCGCTTTAAAACGGCGCATTTCGGCGCAAATCTACGTTAAAAATGCTCGCCATCCGTCAGGATGCCTGCGCTTTTTGCCTTGACTTGCATCCAAACTGCGCCATTTTAAAGTGCCAAAGGCAGTTTTGAGACACAGATTTTTCGTTCAGGCGCAACAACAAAAATCACGCAATGCTGACGCATTACGGGATTTTTTTGTTGTGTATGGGCGGAAAAGATGGTTTCAAAACCGATTCTTCCCTATCTGAGGGCGCCCTCCGGCACTCTTTTTTGTTCAGTCTCCCAGCGTGTCAAAATAAAGAATGTTTTTTTGACACGCTGAATAAAATGGCCTGTATCGCAGGTCATTTTATTATTTATAACGGGACGGCGTTTGGCCGGTGATGCGCTTGAAGGCGGTGCTGAAATAGTTTTGATCGGTGTAGCCGAGCTGTAGGGCAGTCTCCTTCACCGAAAGCCCCGTCTGCAGCAGACGCACCGCCTCCTGCATTTTAATGCGGTTAAAATAATCCATGATGCCAACGCCTGCGTAGCGGGCAAAGGTCTTTTGCAGATTGATCTCGCTCATGTTGCAAAGCTTTGCCACCTCCCGCACCGTCAGGCGGCGGTGCAGGTTTTGCTGCAGGGTACGGATAATGGAGGCATAATTGAGGGCACTTTGGGATTTGGTGCGCCGCTTTTCTTCGGGTTGTAACAGCAGCAAAAACCGTTCCAGCTCCTTCACAAAGGGGAGGGGATCGGTGGCCTCCTTGATCCAATAGGGGGTGGTGAGAAACCGCTGTTTGCCCAATTGATAAAGATGCTCCATTGCCGCAGGCTCGCTCGGTCGGCAAACGCGGTCGTTGGTTTTGGGAATGTCCGTTCCCGAAAAGGTGATGATGGTATAGGTAAAGGGCTCGTTCAGGCCGTAGATGGCATGGAATTGCATGGGCGGATGCAAAAAGGCCTGCCCCGCCTCCAGTTCAAAAACCCGATGGTCGGCGGTGATGCCCGCCCGCCCTTCGTTGACATAGACCAGCTCGTAAAAATCATGGGACTCTCCGCGGAAAACAAAATCTGCCGTTTGCTGATGCCGAAAAAAGGTATGGAGAGCTGCAATATGGGGATTGTTGGAAATTACGATACCTTTCATCGCTTCTCCTTGTATATAAAATCAAAGATAATATATGCAAAAAAACATAGATTATTTTTAAAAAAACGCTAAAATGTAGGTGATAACG
>JAFQKO010000079.1 GCA_017396865.1 Clostridia bacterium
CGCCAAGGGCGAGGTGGACGATCGGGTGCAGGGCCTGGAGCTGGGCGCCGACGATTACTTGGTCAAGCCCTTTTCCATGCGGGAGCTGGTTGCCCGCGTGCGGGTGGCGCTGCGCCATCGGCAGGACAGCGGCGAGGAAACCACCCTCCAATGCGGCAAGCTGCGGGTGGATCGCTTGGGCGGTCGCGCTTATTTTGAGGAAGAGGAGCTGACCCTCACCCGCAAGGAATTTGAGGTATTGATCTATTTTATGGAGCATAGCGACGTGGTCTGCTCCCGTGAGGAGCTGCTGCGGGAGGTTTGGGGCTATGATTATATGGGCGATACCAACCTGATCGACGTGTATATCCGCTATCTGCGGGGCAAGATCGACGATCGCTTCGGGGTGCATTATTTCCGCACCGTGCGGGGCTTGGGCTATTGCTTCGGAGCGGTCGATGAATAAGCAGGAGATCAAAGAAAATTATAAAAGCCAAAAGGCGGCGCTGAAGGCGAAATACAAGGCGGATCGGGATCAGCTTAAGCTGGATTGGCAGCGCAAAGAAAAGGAGCTGGAATTTAAGGCCAAATCGGCTCCCAAGGAGGCGCGTGCCGCCATTAAGGAGCAGCTGAGCCTCGAAAAGGAAGCCTACAAAAAAGAGGTCTTTTTGCAAAAGTCTATCTATCAGGAGGCGCTGATCCCCCTGAAGCGGGAAAAGCGTACTGCGCTGGGCGGCTTGGTTACCTCGGTAACCGCCCATGCCCCCGAATCACTGGCGGGCGGGCTGACCTTGAGCTATATCCTGATCTTTTTCGTGCTTTCGTTGGTGCAGGGCGGCTTTGTTATCGGTGCAACCTATTATACGGTGGAGCGCCGCGCGGAGGATGGGCTGCTCACCACCGCAAGCACCCTGGAGGCGGGCGGGCTGGAGGCAAAGGTTGCCGAGCGGCTCGCCGATGAAACCGACTATCACGTGGCGCTTTATCGGGAGGATGGAGCGTTGGTGTATGCCTACGGCGCCGAGGGGCTGGAGCAGGTGCTGCCCTATAATCAAACTTGGGGCAAGCCCTTTTCCTATCGCCATCAAACCGAAAATATGCGGATCTATTCCAAGAAGGTGACCACCGAGGCGGGATCCTTCCGATTGAATCTTGCCAAGAATATGGAAGAAGAGGATGCCATGCTTTCCATTGTGGTCAATCTCACCCTGATCGCCATCGCCGTGGCGATGGGTATCGGCTATTTTGTCGGTCACCGTACCGCAAAAAAGAAGCTGCGCCCCATCGGGGTGCTGGGTCGGGCGATGGAGGAGATGTCCGCCGCCAAGCTTTCCGACCGATTGGATACCCGCCATATCCGTACCGAGCTGGTGGAGGTGGTGGAATCCTACAACTCCATGCTGGATAAGATCGAGGATGCCTATTCCCGCCAAAAGCAGTTCGTTTCGGACGCCTCCCATGAGCTGCGTACCCCGCTGGCGGTCATCGCGGGGTATAGCGATATCCTTTCCCGCTGGGGAATGGAGGATCCCGCCGTTCGGCAGGAGGCGGTGGAGGCGATCCTTACCCAAACGCAGAATATGCAGGCGCTGTTGGAGCGGCTGCTGTATATCGCCCGCAGTGAAAACGGCAAGGTGCAGGCAAGCTTTGCTCAGGTGGAGCTTGCACCTCTCTGCGAGGAGCTGCTGCAGGATTTTCGGATGATGCATCCCAATCGCGTTTTTTCGCTGCAGGGCGCGGCATCTGCATGGTGTGATGCCAACCTGATGCGCCAGCTGCTCACCATTTTGCTGGATAATGCCGCCAAATTCACCCGAGAGGGCGGCAAGATCGAGATCGCTCTTTCCCAAGAGGAGGAAAAAACGGTGCTTTCGGTTTCCGATAACGGCATCGGCATGAGCCAAGCGGTACAAGAGCGGGTGTTCGAGCGCTTTTATAAGGGGGATAGCTCCCATAATGAAAAGGGCTTCGGGCTGGGGCTTTCCATCGCCCGCCTGATCGCCGAAAGCCAAAATGCCACTCTATCGGTTGAATCGGAGGAGGGCAAGGGAAGCACGTTTACCGTGATTTTAATTTCATGATGAAATTAAAATCATATCGCAGCCGCAGGCTATATCGCCGAATAGAAAAAATAAGTGTGGCCGCCACATCGCAGCCGCCACAGCGATATAAATTCCCGCCGGGAATTTGCGATATGTTTTGCAGTTTGCAAAACGCGAGATATCTTCGATGCGATATTCCGCCTTACGGCGGAGTGCAAAAAAGGCAGTCACTCAACGTGACTGCCTTTTTTGAACGGCGCAGTGATGAAATAGTAGATCGGGATGGTCAGAAAGACGATCCAAGAGGGATGCCAGATCTTGCCGAAAAAGCCGATCATTAAGTAGATCAGGGTCGCCAGCACCGGATAGGCAAAGTGGTGCGGGTCGCCCTTGGCGATGGCGGTGCCCAACGTATAGTAGAGGGGCAGACCCAAAAAGACCAGCCATCCGTAGGCCCAGCCGTTTGCGAGGAAAAAGCCGATCAGCAGATAGGCAATGCAGCAAAGGGCGGGCAGGGGAAAACGCTTCCAGGTTTGATACCAGGCGGGCATCGGCTCGGGCTCGTCGTGAAAAACGTGCCCGTCGTTGACGTGAAAGCCGTCGAAGCCGATATGAACGTGCTCGCCCTTGGCCGAGTCTACGTGGATGCCGTTAAAGCCGATGTCTACCCGATCGCCGTTTTTGGCATGAACGTGGATGCCGTTTTTAAAGGAAACGTGATCGGTCTCCGAAATCGGCTCAACAGGATCGTCGTTTAAAAGGGCGTCCAGCGTCACCCCATAGATTTGGGAGAGCAGGATCAGATTATCGGTATCGGGGGAGGCTTCGGCGCGCTCCCATTTGGATACAGCCTGGCGGGAAACGCCCATCTTTTCGGCCAGCTCCTCTTGGGAAAGGCCATGGGCTTTGCGATAGGCACAGAGTCGGTTTGCAATTTCAATGGTCATAGTATGTTCCTCCTATGACATCAGCATAACATAAAGGATGGGTTGCAGACAAGAAATTCTGCGTTTCATCGGTCAGCAACTTTTGGTTGCGGCATGAATTTTATTTCTGCAGCGCCGCGTAGGCGGTTAAAAAGCGGTTCATTTCGTTGAGCAGTTCGCTTTTGTCGGAAATCCTGAGGGTATAGTAGGGCTTGGCGCCGATGGAATAGAGCACCCGCCCCTTCATCTCATGCACCAAGGCTGAGAGGGTCTTGGGGTCGGCCTCCTCGGTGAAGAACAAAACGGAATCCTGCTTTTGCTTGATATCCAGAATGCCGCAGGCCTTGGCGCAGGCGCGCATCAGGGCGATCTTCATCAGGTTGAGGATGCTCTCGGGTGGGTCGGAGAAGCGGTCGCAAAGCTCGTCGATCATATCGTCGTAGTCGTCTTGGGAGGCGATGGCGGCGATTTTTTTGTAGAGGTCGATGCGGGTCTTTTCGCTGGGCACGTAGTCCTTGGGAATAAAGGCGCTGACCGAGATGTCGATGGCGCAATCGTTATCGGCGGGGGCTGCCTTGCCCTGCTCCTCGCTGACCGCCTCCTTGAGGATGCGCATATACATATCGTAGCCGACGACGTTCATCTGCCCGTGCTGTTTTTCGCCCAGCAGGGCGCCCGCGCCGCGGATCTCCAGATCCCGCATGGCGATTTTAAGGCCGCTGCCGAATTCGGTATATTCCCGAATGGTGGCTAAACGCTTGGAGGCGATCTCATTGACGATACTGCCCTGCCGATAGGTAAGGTAGGCATAGGCGCGGGTACTGCTTCTGCCCACCCGACCGCGGATCTGATGGAGCTGGGAAAGCCCCAGGCGGTCGGCATCCTCGATGATGAGGGTGTTGGCAAAGGCAACGTCGATGCCGGTCTCGATGATGGTGGTGCAGATGAGGATGTCGATCTCGTGGTTCAACACCCGCTCCCAGGTTTTTTCCAGCTCTGTACCGCTCATCTGCCCATGGCCGACAGCGATGCGTGCCTCGGGCAGGCGGTCGCCCAGCATGCTTGCAATGCGGTCGAGGGCTTCGATGTCGTTTTTCATATAGAAGACGCACCCGCCGCGCTTGAGCTCCCGCGCGATGGCAGAGAGGATGAGGTTTTGATCGTATTCCAACACGTAGGTGGTAACCGGCTGACGGTCGGCGGGGGGATCTTCGATGATGGAAAGGTCGCGGATGCCCGAAAGCGCCATGTTGAGGGTGCGGGGGATGGGGGTGGCGCTCATGGTCAATACGTCCACACCCACCGAAAGCTCCTTGATCTTTTCCTTATGCTTCACACCGAAGCGTTGCTCCTCGTCGATGATGAGGAGCCCTAATTTTTTAAAGTGAATATCCTTGGAGAGCAGGCGATGGGTGCCAACGATGATGTCGATCTTGCCGCTTTCCAGCCCCGCTTGGATCTCCTTGGTCTCCTTGGGGGTGCGGAAGCGGTTGAAAACGGCGGCGGTGATGGGAAAATCGGCAAACCGCTCCGAAACGGTGCGGTAATGCTGCTCTGAAAGGATGGTGGTGGGGCAGAGGATGGC
>JAFQKO010000080.1 GCA_017396865.1 Clostridia bacterium
CGATCGACAAATTTCTCATACACCTCATAGGAGGGCTTACCCATCAGCTCCAGCACCTCGGAACAAATGTGCTCCGGTGCGGTACGAAGCTGACCCGATACGTGGCGGCGCGCCAATATTTCAATAAATCGACCGCCGCTCGCCCGATCCGCCATCACGTAATCATGGCGAATTCCCGAACGAACAAACACCTTTTTAACTCCGCGCACAGCCGAAGCACGGCGCAAAAGCTCGATGTATTCTTCATGGTCCTTGATCAGGTTGGGGCAGGGCTGCGGAGTCAGGCAGCGACGATGGGCGCATACCCCCTTTTTCCCCTCGGCAACCGCCTTGCACGGCCCGGTGCGGAAATTAGCCGTAGGACCGCCGATATCGTGGATATAACCCTTAAAATCAGGCAACGATGCCAGCAATTCCACCTCTTCCACCACCGATTCAATGCTGCGAGAGGTGACCGCCCGCCCCTGATGATAAGCGATCGCACAAAAGGCACAACCGCCGAAGCAGCCGCGATTATGGGTAACAGAAAACTCCACCTCAGCGAGGGCGGGAACCCCCTCTTTTCCATAAGAAGGATGCGGTTTACGGGTAAAAGCAATTTTTGCCAAATCATCCAGCTCGGCGGTGGTGAGCGGCGGTGCGGGCGGATTCTGCACCAACAGCCCTTCGTCGTATCGCTCCACCAAAACTTTACCGGAAACAGGATCGCAGTTTTGATATTGCGTTCTGAAGGAGGCGGCATATTTTTCCTTATCGGCAACGATGGAACGATAATCAGGTAACGTTACGTACCCGCCCTTCGGCTTATAATCCCGCTCGGTAAAGACGACCGTTCCGGGGATGTCTCTGATCTTGCGGATCGGAATTCCGCGATCCAAAAGCTCGGCGATCCGCAAAATCGAGCGCTCGCCCATTCCGTAGCTCAAAATATCGGCGCCGCTATCGGGCAGGATGCTTTTACGGATGCGATTATCCCAATAATCGTAGTGTGCAAAACGCCGCAAGGAGGCCTCGATCCCGCCGATCACGATCGGCACGTCACCAAATGCTTCCCGAATTTTATTGCAATATACGATCACCGCACGGTCAGGGCGTTTGCCCGCCTTACCACCCGGCGAATAATAATCATAATCACGGCGGCGCTTAGCAACGGTATAGTTAGCAACCATTGAATCGAGGTTGCCTGCATTCACCAAAAAGGCCAGCCGAGGCACACCGAGGCGCAGGAAATCAGCGGTGTTTCGCCAATCAGGCTGAGGAAGCACCGCAACGGAAAATCCCGCCCGCTCCAGCACACGGCCGATGATCGCCGTTCCGAAGGAGGGGTGGTCAATATAGGCATCACCGCTTACGATGATGAAATCGGGCTGCGCAATCCCCTGTGCATCCAATTCGGCGCGGGTGATCGGCAACGGTTGTTTTGCAAGTTCCATATATTTTACCTCATCTTTTATTTTAACTTAAAAAAGTTGATATTGCAATAGATAATCCGTAATGATATAATGAATTTATGAAAACAATAACACCGAATTATTATGCAAACTTCAAATGTATTGCTGACCGTTGCCGCCATAGCTGCTGCATCGGCTGGGAGATCGATATTGATCCCGATACCCTGGAACGCTATCAGCGGGTATCGGGGGATTTTGGCGCGCGCCTGCGGGCAGAGATCGACGATCAAAACAACTGCTTTCGCTTAGACGAAAAGGAGCGCTGTCCTTTTTTAAATCAGCAGGGGCTATGCGACATTATCAGCACGCTTGGCGAGGAGTCCCTTTGCCGGATCTGCACCGATCACCCGCGGTTTCGCAATTATTTTTCAAGTCACATCGAGATGGGGCTCGGTCTTTGCTGCGAGGAGGCGGCACGGCTGATCTTGACCCAAAACGAGCCGTTCTCCCTCACCGAACTGCCTCAAACCAATGATCCTGCCGAACGGGTTTTCTTCGACCTGCGCAATCGGTTATTTGATATGATTCAAAACGATCAAGTACCGTTTTCGCAACGTTTGGGATTATTACCCGCCGTTTGCGGCGGCGGATTGCCGCAGAAAACCGCATCGGAATGGGGGCGTATTTTTCAAAGATTAGAACAGTTAGAGCCACAATGGAGCACCCTGCTCTCCCAACTGTGCTCGGAGCATAATTTGCCTCAATTAAGCACGCAGTGGGATAATTACTCTGCGCGGCTGCTGATTTATTTTGTTTATCGCCATTTAAGCGGCGCGTTGGAGGATCGGCGGCTCGGTGCGCGGGCGGCCTTTTGCGCATTGAGCGTTCAAATGATTCGCCACCTCGCGGCGCTTTTACAAAGGCGCGGGATGCTGACGATCGACTCCTTTTTGGAGCTTGCAAGGCTCTATTCAGCAGAGATCGAATACTCCGACGAAAACACGGAATTTCTTTTCGATCTGCTCTCATAAAAATTGTCCCCGCGGAGGCAATCCTCTGCGGGGACAATGGTATATAAGGGTCTTTCTTTGCATAGAGTGAACTAAAAAAAGCAAAGGAGCACCTCCATGAAAGAAACAGAGCGACGGGGGCTGACCGAGGAGCAGGTGCGTGCCTCTCGCAAAAAATACGGTGCAAACACCCTATCAAAGAAAAAACGAAAAAGCTTTCTTCGACAATTTTTGAGCAGCTTCGGCGACCCGATCATCAAGATTCTGCTCGTTGCGTTGGCGATCAACGTACTATTCTTGTTCCACAATGCCGATTGGTTTGAGGCGGTCGGCATCGCGGTGGCTATTTTTTTGGCCACGTTTATCTCCACCCTATCGGAATACGGCAGCGAATCGGCGTTTTTGGAGCTGCAACGTGCCGCTTCCGACATAAAGTGTCGCGTGAAGCGTGCAAAAGGAATTTCGGAAATACCGATCGCCGACTTAGTTGTCGGCGACCTTGTGTTACTGCAGGCGGGTGAACGCATCCCCGCCGACGGAATTCTGCTTACGGGCAAGCTGAGCATTGATCAATCGGCGCTAAACGGTGAAAGCATCGAAGCCGAGAAATGCCCGCAAAACCCTTTGGATGAAGATTGGGATCTTTCCAACCGTTGCCAGCTTTTTCAAGGCAGCGTGATCACTGCCGGCGAAGGACTGATGGAAGTAAAACGGGTTGGTGACAGCACCTTCTATGGACGCATGGCAAACGATCTTCAGGAAGAAACACCCGAAAGCCCGCTTAAGCTGCGACTTACAGGTCTTGCAAAATCCATAAGCCGCTTAGGGTACGTAGCCGCCGCCCTGATTGCATTCGCCGATCTGTTCAACAGCTTCGTGATTGATAACGGCTTTGATCTTGCGTTAGCAGCTTCCGATTTCACCCATCCGCTCGTTTGGGTACCGCGGATTCTGCACGCGCTGACCCTTGCCACGGCGGTCGTCGTTATGGCGGTTCCCGAAGGGTTGCCGATGATGATCACAGTGGTGCTTTCCTCCAATATGTTTCGGATGCTGAAGGATAAGGTGATGGTGCGCAAGCTGATCGGCATCGAAACCTCGGGAAGCATGAACATCCTTTTCACCGATAAAACGGGTACATTGACCCAAGGAAGGCTTCAGGTTATTAAGCTGGTGGATGGCCGCGGAACGTTATATGACCGACCGAATCGATGCCCCAAGGCCATCCGTAAGCTGCTTGCGCTATCGGCACTCTACAACACCGGGGCCGATCTATCAAACGGAAAACCGATCGGCGGAAACGCAACCGATCGAGCTCTTTTAGAAAGCGTTTTACCGATTGAACGGGCGCTGTTCGGGTATCAGGTCCTTGAAAAGACTTCCTTCGACAGCGCCATTAAATTCTCCGCCGTACGAATCAAAGGAGATCAAGAATATATCTTCATCAAGGGTGCGCCCGAGAAGATACTTTCGGCCTGCCGCTGGTACATCGATGAAAAAGGCGAGCGAAAGCCCATTGACAAAAGAACCTTGGAGGATCATCGGCTGGTTCTGTCCGCAAAGGCGGTTCGCATGATTGCGATTGCGCTCTCACCTACAACGATAACGTCAAATTCCAATCCGAAAGATCTAACGCTAATTGCGCTGGCAGGAATTCGGGATGAGATCCGAAAAGAGGTTCCAAGCGCAGTTGCCGAGGCACAAAGCGCAGGAATTCAGGTTGTGATGATGACCGGCGACAGCAAGGATACCGCCGTTGCCATTGCCAAGGATTGCGGCTTACTGCAAAGCAGAGCATCCAACCTTGTTTTAACCAGCAACGAGCTTGCCGCGATGAGCGATCGGGAAATTTCAGAAATTCTTCCCGAGCTGCGGGTAGTAGCACGGGCCCTGCCCACCGACAAAAGCAGATTGGTCCGATTGGCGCAGGCCAACGGACTGGTAACGGGCATGACCGGAGACGGCATCAACGATGCCCCCGCCCTCAAACGCGCCGACGTGGGCTTCGCCATGGGCAGCGGAACGGAGGTTGCAAAAGAGGCGGGCGACATCGTGATCCTTGATAACAACTTTGCTTCCATCGCCAAGGCGGTGCGATACGGGCGCACCATCTTCAAGAGCATTCGCAAATTTATAACATATCAATTTACCATGAATCTCTGCGCGGTCGGCGTTTCCTTGATCGGTCCCTTTATCGGAATCGACACCCCGGTAACGGTGATCCAAATGCTTTGGATCAACATCATCATGGACACTCTGGCGGGGCTTGCCTTTTCGGGTGAGCCTGCGCTCAAGGAATACATGAAAGAGCCGCCGAAGCGAAAAAACGAGCCGATCATCGACCGCCGAACCGCAGTACAGATCTTTTGGATGGGGCTTTACACCATGGGGCTTTGCCTCACCTTTTTATGGCTCCCCTATTTCCGCGAGCTCTTTCATTTCGCCGACGATCCCATCCACTTTTTAACCGCGTTTTACGCCCTCTTTATCTTTTCGGGGGTATTCAACAGCTTCAATGCCCGAACGGAGCGGATGAATCCGACGGCAAATCTTCGCAGAAATCTGCGTTTTTTATTCATCATGATGGTAGTTTCAACGGTGCAGATCATTATGATCTACTATGGCGGACACGTCTTTCGTACCGCAGGACTATCTCCCAATCAGCTACGGATGATCCTGCTGATGGCCTTTACCGTGATCCCTGCCGATCAGATTCGCAAATGGATCGTTGCAATTAGAAAGAAAAAATGATATAATGCTCCAAAAGGAGCGAAGAATATGAAAATATTGTTTATTTGCCACGGCAATATCTGCCGATCGACGATGGCAGAGTTCGTTATGAAAAAACTGGTTGCCGATGCGGGCCTCGACTGGGCGATCGCATCTGCCGCCACCAGCCGTGAGGAGATCGGAAACGACACCCACTACGGCACCAAAGCAATTCTGCGTGCAAAGGATATTCCCTTTACACCTCGTCGCGCACGGCAGATCACCCAAGAGGACTACAACCGCTACGATCTTTTAATCGGAATGGATAAACACAACATGATCAACATGCGGCGCTTTTATCCGAGCGATCCCGAAAAGAAGCTGCGGCTTTTACTGGATCGCGACATTGCCGACCCTTGGTACAGCGGAGATTTTGAAACCACCTTTGCCGACGTTTGGGAGGGGTGCAATAAGCTTTTGGCGGAATATAAAAAGAGATGAGCCATGCTCATCTCTTTTTTGATTATCGTCCAAGAATTTCCTTAAGTTTATTCCCGATCACATATGCCATGCTGGCAAAGCCCGCCTGGTTGGGATGGCAGTTATCAACCAACGCACATTCCATCAAGAAGTCCATCAACAGTTCGGTACCCGGAATAAAATAAACGTTTTTATCCCCTGCTGCAAGGGCGTTTTCATAGGTTTGGCGCACGATCGCAAGCCGCTCCTTTTCCTCGTCGGTCAAATAGTATTTCGGTCGGGTCAGCATCAAAATCGGCAGATCGAGATGGGCGGCACGCACCTTTTTGAACATCTTTTCGTGGGTGGCGGCAAGATGGGCGGGATTGGGTGCGTTATGGTCATAGTCGTAAACAAAAACACGCATATCAAGGCTTGCCACATAGTCGGCCATGACATCCTCTGCTTTGGCGTTGCCGGAAAAGCCAAGGTTAATATGATCCATATCCAGCTCACGACCGATGATGCTCTGGTAAGAACCGCCCGGACGGGAGGCACATCCACCTTGCGTAATGGAAGAACCATAATAAACAATGGGCAAGGGATCGGCATAATCGGGCACTTCCTGAATAATACTGCCCTCCTTGAGGCCGATATAAAGCTTCTTAACATCGGAATAGAGCGGAAAATTGATGGTATACTCCCGCAAGGACGGATCATAAAGATCAATAACGCTCTCAAGACGATCTTTAATATCAAAAGGCGGAACGAAGGTTTTCAGATATCTTTTTCCGGTATAAAGGTCAAAGCCGATACTGCCGGTAAAGGGGAAATGTGCCATCTTCCCCACCTTGGGACCGTATTCGGCAACGATGGCGATATAGGGACTATCGGTCATAAAACGAACGCGGCCACCTGCTGTGTTTCCATGCTGATAGAGAACTCCTGCGCTGGTAGCCCTCGCAACCGCTTCCGGCATACGACGAAACTGTTCGCCCTCGCGCTTGATACCGTAAATCTTAAACGGGGCTTGCTCTGCATCGTAAAATACAACGTCCTCTTTATTGATCGTATTTTGAACAAGAAAGTTTTTATCAATCGTTGAAATATCCATAATCGGCACCTCCATTTTTTAAATCGTATCACAAGCAGCCTCAAAATGCAATAAAAAAGAGCGGATTTTCCGCTCTTTTTTCACTTTAAACAGCGCATTGCATTGAGAATAGCAAGAACCATAACACCCACGTCGGCAAAGACAGCCGGCCACATCCCCGCAAAGCCCAACGCGCCAAGGATCAGAACGACACCCTTAACGCCGAGCGCAAAGATGATATTTTGATATACAATGCCCATCGTCTTTTTGGCCAAACGAACGGCAAGAGAAATTTTGGTAGGCTGATCGTCCATCAGCACCACGTCGGCCGCTTCGATCGCCGCATCGCTGCCAAGAGCACCCATCGCAATGCCCACGTCAGCACGGGTCAAAACAGGGGCATCATTGATGCCGTCGCCGACGTATGCAAGGGTACCGGCGTTTGACTTCTCAGCCAGCAATTCTTCCACCTTTTCCACCTTTTGATGGGGCAACAACTCCGTTTCAACACGATCAAGGCCAAGCTTGGAAGAAACCGCATCTCCGACCGCCTTACGGTCGCCGGTCAACATTACGGTTTTAGAGACACCGACCGCCTTTAAATCTGCAATCGCTTGGGCAGCATCCTCCTTCAAAGCATCGGAGATGACGATACAGCCGCGATATTCCCCATCGACCGAAAGATAAACAACGGTTCCGATCTCCTGCGGGGCTTCAATATTTTCGACTAATTTTTCATTTCCGGCCAATACTTCCCTACCGTCTATAACGGCACGAATACCTTGACCGGAGAGTTCCTCGGTTTTAGTTACACGCGAATGATCCGCTTCTCCTTTATATGCGCGAACAATGGAGTGAGCAATCGGATGATTGGAATAGCCTTCCGCAAGGGCAGCAAGCTCCAAAAGCTCTTGTTCGGTACCGTTTTGCGGATGAATCGCGGTAACCTCAAAGGTACCGCGAGTCAAAGTTCCCGTTTTATCAAAAACCACGGTTTTGACTTTGGCAAGCGATTCTAAGTAGTTTGCGCCTTTGATCAAAATCCCCTTACGGGAGGCGCCGCCGATCCCACCAAAAAAAGAAAGCGGCACAGAGATCACCAAGGCACAGGGGCAGGAAACTACCAAAAAGATCAATGCCCGATGGATCCAACCGCTCCAACCGCCGACGATCAACGAAGGAACGACTGCCAGCAAGGTGGCACAGATTACAACGCATGGGGTATAATAACGGGCAAAACGAGTGATAAACTTCTCCGCTTTTGCCTTTTTCAGTGCGGAGTTTTCAACCAACTCTAATATTTTAGAGACGGTACTTTCCCCAAAAGCTTTGGAAACCTTAATCTTAAGAACACCGTTGAGATTCACCGTACCGCTGATCACCTCATCCCCGACTCGGCAGGTACGGGGTACGCTTTCTCCGGTCAAGGCGGTGGTATCAACAGCACTTTCGCCCTCGATAACGATGCCGTCGAGGGGGATCTTTTCACCGGGGCGCACCAAGATCACGTCACCGACTGCAACTTGATCGGGAAAGACGATCTTTTCTTCCCCATCCTGAAACAAAGTTGCATAATCAGGGCGGATATCCATCAGCTTTGCAATGGATTTTCGGCTCTTGCCGACTGCGATCCCCTGAAACCATTCACCAATCTGGAAAAAGAGCATAACGGCAACACCCTCGGGATATTCCCCGATGGCAAACGCACCGATCGTTGCCAGTGCCATCAGAAACTGCTCATCAAACACCTGACCGCGCAAAATATTGCGGATAGCATCCCACAAAACGTCATATCCAATTACCAAATACGGAACAGCAAAAACAAGTAATCGCCACCAATGCTCCAAAGGCAGAATCCACGCTACGACCAACAATACCGCGGCGATGCCGATCCGTACTGCCGTTTTTTTCTGTCGGCGGGTCACGAAACGATCACCTCCACGATAGGTAAGGTTTTTTTAGTCGTTTTAAGAACCCTCTTAAGTACATCATCGAAAACGGCATCGTCTGCCTCCAAAATCAACTTTTGAGCAAAAAAATTAACCGTTACGTTTTCAACGCCCTCTACCTTGGAGAGCGCATTTTCCAGCTTTGCGGCACAGTTAGCACAATCCAGATCTTCCAATGCAAATACCTTAATCATGTTCTTTATCCTCCATAATATGATTGAATCCTTGGTCGATGATCAAGCGAACGTGATCGTCTGCCAGCGAATAAAAGATCGTCTTTCCCGATCTGCGGGACTTAACAAGCTTTGCATCCTTCAAAACCTTTAACTGGTGCGAAATTGCCGATTGGGTCATTCCAAGCAACTCAGCAATGGCACAAACACATAGCTCCGCTTCAAACAGCGAATAAAGGATCTTGATCCGCGTTGTGTCGCCGAAAACCTTAAACAAATCACCAAGCTCACACAAAGTCTCATCCTGCGGCAGGTCGGCACGCACCGCCGCAAGGGTCTCCTCGTGATTATGCTTTTTCATATATGAGCCTCCGTTCATATGAATATCTGCTCATATAATAACATGCACCTCACCCGTTGTCAAGAGTGATTTAGAAAATTATGCTTGACTTTTAATATTTATTTATTATAATTATATACAGATTTAAAAACTTTGACGGAGAGAGTAGTTTTTCAAGGCGAACTTCCAAAGCGAGTCGGAAACGGTGTGAGCCCGGCGAACAGTAGCGAAAGATGAAGATCACTCCCGAGTTGAAAGCTGAACGCCGATCGGCCAGTAGGTTTTTCCGTAACTTCGGCGTTAACGGAGCGGCAGATGACGGTTTGCATGAAATAGGTGGTTTATGAAAGTATTGCGCTTTCATCCTGTTTTGGCGGGATGGGAGCGTTATTTATTTTGGAAGGAGAACAGCGCAATGTACGAAAGCGTATCCCCCAACCTGAATTTTGTTCAGGAAGAAAAAAAGATCGAAAAATTCTGGCGCGATCAGAAGATCTTTGAAAAGAGCATTGAATCGAAGGCAAAGGGCACTCCCTATGTTTTCTACGACGGTCCCCCGACGGCAAACGGTAAGCCGCATATCGGGCACGTTCTGACCCGTGTCATCAAAGATATGATCCCCCGCTACCGCACCCTGAAGGGCTGTATGGTCCCTCGCAAGGCCGGATGGGATACCCATGGTCTGCCTGTTGAGCTGGAAGTGGAGAAGATGTTGGGGTTGGACGGCAAGGAGCAGATCGAAGAATACGGCATTGAGCCCTTCATCGGCTTCTGCAAAGAAAGCGTATGGAAATACAAGGGTATGTGGGAAGATTTCTCCCGCACCGTTGGTTTTTGGGCCGATATGGGTGATCCTTACGTTACCTACCACAATGACTTTATCGAATCCGAATGGTGGGCTTTAAAGCAGATCTTTGAAAAGAAGCTGCTCTACAAGGGCTTTAAGATCGTTCCCTATTGTCCCCGCTGCGGCACCCCTCTTTCCTCTCACGAGGTGGCGCAGGGCTATAAGAACGTAAAAGAGCGCAGTGCAGTCGTTCGCTTTAAGGTGGTTGGCGAAGATGCTTACTTCTTAGCTTGGACCACCACCCCCTGGACCCTGCCCAGCAACGTTGCCCTTTGCGTGAACCCCAACGAAAGTTATTGCAAGGTCAAAGCTGTTGATGGCTACACCTATTACATGGCAGAGGCTCTGTTGGATAAGGTGCTCGGCAAGCTGGGTGAGGAGCCTTATGAGATCCTCGAACGTTATGTCGGTACCGATCTGGAGCATAAAGAATACGAACCCCTCTTCGACTATGTAAAGCCCATCTGCGAAAAGCAGGGCAAGAAGGGTCACTACATTGTATGTGATAATTACGTCACCATGACCGACGGTACCGGTATCGTTCATATCGCACCCGCCTTCGGTGAAGACGACGCACAGGTTGGCCGCAAATATGATCTGCCCTTTGTGCAGTTGGTAAACGGCAAGGGCGAGCTGACCGAAGAAACCCCCTATGCGGGCATCTTCGTCAAAAAGGCCGATCCCATGGTTCTGACCGATCTTGACAAAGCAGGCCTGCTCTTCGATGCGCCAAAGTTTGAACATGACTATCCCTTCTGCTGGCGCTGCGATACCCCGCTGATCTACTACGCGAGAGAATCCTGGTTCATCAAGATGACCGCAGTTCGCGAGGATCTGATCCGCAACAACAATACCATCAACTGGATCCCTGAGAGCATCGGCAAAGGCCGCTTCGGCGACTGGCTGGAAAACGTTCAGGATTGGGGCATTTCCCGTAACCGTTACTGGGGTACTCCGCTGAACATTTGGCAGTGTGAATGTGGGCATCTCCATTCCATCGGCAGCATTGAAGAACTCAAATCCATGAGCGACAACTGCCCCGATGAGATCGAGCTGCACCGTCCGTTTATCGATGCCGTTACCATCAAGTGTCCCTGCTGCGGCAAGGAAATGCACCGTGTACCTGAGGTTATCGACTGCTGGTTCGACTCCGGCGCCATGCCTTTTGCTCAGCATCACTATCCCTTTGAAAACAAGGATCTTTTCGAGGCACAGTTCCCTGCAGACTTCATCTCCGAGGCTGTGGACCAGACCAGAGGTTGGTTCTATTCCCTGTTGGCCATCTCTACCCTGATCTTTAACAAAGCGCCCTACAAGAACGTTATCGTTCTGGGTCACGTTCAAGATGAAAACGGCCAGAAGATGAGTAAGTCCAAGGGCAATGCCGTAGATCCCTTCGACGCATTGGAATCCTACGGTGCCGATGCCATCCGCTGGTATTTCTACACCAACTCCGCCCCCTGGCTGCCCAACCGTTTTCATGGAAAAGCCGTTACCGAAGGCCAGCGCAAATTTATGGGCACCCTTTGGAACACCTACGCATTCTTTGTGCTTTATGCCAACATTGATAAGTTTGATGCCACCAAGTATGACCTCAAGGATTGCAAGCTGACGGTTATGGACCGCTGGATCCTTTCCAAGCTCAATACCATGGTCAAGGATGTGGACAACAACCTTGAGAATTATCGCATCCCCGAGGCCGCCCGTGCACTGGAAGGCTTTGTAGATGATCTGAGCAACTGGTACGTTCGCCGTGGTCGTGAGCGCTATTGGGCGCCGACCATGACCGACGACAAGATTGCCGCCTACATGACCCTATATCACGCTCTGGTCGTTACCGCCAAGGCGGCCGCCCCCATGATTCCCTTCATGGCCGAAAACATTTATCAAAACCTTGTTCGCAGCATCGACAAGGAGGCACCCGAAAGCATCCATCTTTGCGACTTCCCCGTTGTTGACGAGGCACGCATCGATACCGCTTTGGAGGCCGACATGGATCGCCTGCTGAACGTCGTTGTTCTCGGTCGATCCGCAAGAAACGGCTCCGGCAGAAAGAATCGCCAGCCTTTGGCCTGCATGTACGTTGAAGGCAACGCACTGGGTGATGAATTTGTTGAAATCATCAAGGATGAGCTCAACGTTAAGGCTGTTTCCTTCAAGGAAAGCCTTGCCGAGTTTATCTCTTATGAGTTCAAGCCCCAGCTCAAAACGGTCGGCCCGAAGTACGGCAAGCAGTTGGGTGAGATCCGCACTGCTCTGACCGAGCTGGACGGCGCCGCCGCCAAGGCCGAGCTGGACGATTGCGGTGCAATCATTCTCGATCTGCCGAGCGGTCAGGTGAAACTGGAAACCGAGGATCTGCTGATCAGCGTTGCTCAAAAGGAAGGTTTCTACACCGCCAAGGATAAGGGCTACACCGTTGTTTTGGATATCGATCTGACCGATGAGCTGATCCGCGAAGGCTTCATCCGCGAGATCATTTCCAAGGTGCAGACCATGAGAAAGGACAGCGGCTTTGAGGTGATGGATCACATCGAGATCTTCATCGACGGCAACGAAAAGCTGATCGCTCTGCTGAGCGAGGACTTTGCCCTCGTTGCTGAAAGCACCCTTGCCGACAAGCTGAACGCAAACGCCATTGCACCCGAATTCTCCAAGGAATGGGATATCAACGGCGAAAAGGTCACCCTCGGCGTAAAGAAGGTATAATTATAAAAGGAACACATCATTGCGATGTGTTCCTTTTTCTGTGTTGGGCGAGCGACCGAAACTCTTATTGAAGATCTCATCAATAGAGTTCTTCGTTTACCATCCTTTTAAGCAGCAGAAAAGTGCTAAAGTACAGCAAAAAAATCGCTGTATTTCAGCACATTTTTGTTTTATAATGTTGAGCAGGAGGAAGAAATTATGCTGAATACAAAATTATTGCACTCACTGCAACGGGTATTTCCCAATGATTGCCCGCAAAACGAAACGTTATCCCTATCGGGCGTTCGCAACGAGCGGCTTTCCTTTCAGCTTGCCTATCGCATGAAAGATCCGCAGATTACAACGCCGATCTTTATTCAAATCGAAAGCGAACTGCCGATCAACCTTTATGCAACCGAGTTTGTACCCGTGAAGCACACAGGTGCGGCGGGCTTTGAGAACCCGCCCGCCATCGGCCTCTACCCCGATATCCTTTGCCCCAAGGCAACCAATCCGGAGATCCAATTTTTAAACGTTCCCGGAACTTCAAAACGTTATAACGAAAAAGGCGAAAACTATATCCTCAATGCAAGCGGAGATTGCTGGCAGAGCATATGGTTTAACATCAACGAACAAGAAAAAATCATTCCCGCCGGCGAGTTTACCGTCACTCTGCATATTTTTGATGCAATGGGGCGAAATGAGGTAGAGACGCGAAAAATGACGGTTAAAATCGAGGATGCAGTTCTGCCCGAGCAGACCCTTATCTATACCAACTGGCTTCATTGTGACTGCATCTGCGACCTGCACCACGTTGCGATCTTTTCGGAAGAGTTTTGGCGCATTTTGGAAAGCTATCTTCAAACAGCCGCCACCTTCGGCATGAACATGGTCTTGATGCCCGCCTTCACCCCTGAGCTGGATACCCCCATCGGCACCGAACGGATGACAGTACAGTTAGTAGACGTTGGAAAAACGCAGGCGGGTTATCGCTTTGATTTTTCGAAGATGAAGCGGTTTGCAGCGCTTTGCAAAAAGGTTGGCATCCAATATTTAGAGCATGCGCACCTTTTCTCCCAGTGGGGCGCTACTGCCGCTCCGAAAATCGTTGATACCGACGGAAATCTCCTTTTTGGATGGGAGACCGATGCGGCCGGCGAAGAATATGGCAAATTCCTGAAGGAATACCTGAACGCATTACTTGCCTTTTTAAAGCAAGAGGACTTAGAGCAATCCATCTTTTTCCACATTTCCGACGAACCCAAAGATTTTATGCTGGAAGCATACCAAAAAGCAACCGAACAGGTGCGAGAGCTTTTAAAGGACTTTAACAGTGGCGACGCCCTTTCACATTACTGCTTTTACGAAGACGGTACAGTTAAAACACCCATTGTTCGTACCAAAGCGATCGATGAATTTGCAGGGCGGTGCGATAATATGTGGGCCTACTACACCGGCAACGACGTTCAGGACGGATTGAGCAATCGCATTCTGACCGTGCCGCCCGAACGCAATCGCATCATGGGAATTCAGCTCTATCAATATAAGATGAAAGGCTTCTTACATTGGGGGCTCAATTATTACTACGACGTTTTAAGCAACGGCATCTTTGATCCCCGCACCAATCCCTGCGGATATCGCAACCACGCAGGCACCTCCTTCTTCGTATATCCCAACTTTGACGGAACCGCCTCGCCCTCCATGCGGCAGGTGGTATTCGGCGACGGGCTCAACGATTACCGCTCCCTCCAAGCGTTGGAGCAAAAGCACGGACGACGCTTCTGCGAAAAACTGATCGAAAAATATTTCGGTAAAATGACCGTTCATACCCTACCCGAAACGCCTGAAACCATTTTGAATTTCAGAGCGGAATTAAATCAATTGTTGGTATAAGAAAAAGCCCCCATGGGGCTTTTTCTTATTCTACCTCAAAACCAAGATCTTCGATAGTTTCGACAATTTTCGCTTTCAGCGAAGGATCGGCATTAAAGGATACCGTTTTCGTTTCGAGAGCAACCGAAACATCGGATACGCCTTCCATCGCAGTCAGAGCATCGGTAACGCTCTTTACACAGTGCATACACATCATTCCATTTACCTTAATTTCCATTTATTTTTCCTCCTTAAAAAATCGCAATCTCAATGCGTTTGTCAAAACAGAAACAGACGAAAGGGACATCGCCGCCGCACCAATCATCGGATTCAGCAACGGCCCGCCGAACAGATACAAAATTCCGGCGGCAACAGGGATACCAAGGGTATTATAGCCGAATGCCCAGAATAGGTTTTGTTTGATATTTCGGATGGTTTTGCGAGAAAGCTCCATGGCCGTAGGAACCGATGAAAGCGTACTATGCATCAATACGACGTCAGCAGAATTCATCGCAATATCCGTTCCGTTTCCGATCGCAATCCCCACATCGGCAGTAGCAAGCGCGGGCGCATCGTTAATTCCATCGCCAACCATCGCTACCCTTTTCCCGCCTTCCTGCAATTCCTTAACGATTGCAGCCTTATCGCCCGGTAAAACCTCTGCGCGAATCTCGTCAATTCCCGCCTGCCGCGCGATAGCGATCGCAGTTGCTTGATGATCCCCGGTCAGCATCACCACCGAGATCCCTTTGGCGCGAAGCTTGGCGACTGCCGCCGCACTATCCTCTTTCAAGGTATCAGCGATCGCAACCGCCCCAACAGCCACTCCATCGATCGCAAGATAAACAGGAGTCTTTCCCGCTTTGGCCCATTCATCAATTTGCGATTGCATGTTCGATATGTCAATTTGATGCGCATTCATCAAGCGAGCATTTCCCGCAAGGAGCGATTGTTCTTGAATCGAAGCGGATATTCCATAACCGACTTGGTTTTGAAAGGCTGAAACCTCCAACAAGGAAACATCTTGATTTTCGGCATACTCTACGATTGCTCGCGCCAACGGATGCTCCGAGAGTCGCTCGGCAGAAGCCAGCGCTTGCAACAGTTTCTTTTTCTCATAGCCATCTATGGAATACAGATCTGTCACCATCGGCTTTCCGTTCGTCAAGGTGCCGGTTTTGTCAAACACAACGGTATCCACACGATGCAACATTTCCACCGCTTCGCCGTTCTTAAACAGCACACCGTATTCCGCGCCTTTACCGACGCCCACCATAATTGCAGTCGGCGTTGCCAACCCCAAAGCACAAGGGCAGGCAATAACGAGAACCGAGACCAAAACAGACAGACAAAAACCCCAGCTTTCGCCGCCCAGCTTCCAAGCGACCGCTGAAAGCAACGCAATCGCCATCACGATGGGAACAAACCAGCCCGAGACCACATCAGCCAAGCGGGCAATGGGGGCTTTGGAACCCTGGGCTTCCTCCACCATACGGATCATTCCTCCGAGTGTTGTTTCGTCACCCATGTGGGAGATCTTCACCTGAAGCGTTCCGTTTTGATTGATCGAGCCTGCGAAAACACGATCCTTTTCTCCCTTATCGATCGGCAGACTCTCCCCTGTCAGCATGGATTCATCCACCGTTGAATGACCCGATAAAACCACACCGTCGGCCGGAATTCGACTCCCCGGTTTGACCAACAGAATATCGCTATCCAGCAGTTTGGCGGTCGGCACCTCCAGCTCGATTCCATCGCGGATTACGAAGGTCGTTTTGGGAACGAGCCGCATCAAGGATTGGATCGCTTGGGAGGTTTTTCCTTTTGAGATCGATTCAAGGGTCTTGCCTAATAGAATCAACGTGATAATAACACCGACCGATTCAAAATATAGTTCATGGACGGCATGGTGGTTGCCTTGCGCAATACGAACCAGCGAATAAACGCTGTATCCAAAGGCGGCCGTTGTTCCGACAGCGATCAAGCTATCCATATTGGGGCTGAATCGAAAGAGGGCGGAATAGCCAACCGTATAAAACCGATAACCGACGAGCATGGCGCCGATCGCTAAAATCAATTGGGTGATCGCATAGGCAAGCGGCTGGTTTTCAGGAGCAATAAAAGCAGGAACGGGCAAGCCGATCATCGGGCCCATTGCAATATAAAAGAGCGGACCGGCGAAGCAGGCGGCCGCAATCAGCTTACGGCGCATGATACGCACCTTTTTAGCGTTTTTATCCAAGTTTTCGCTGTTCTTTTTATGGGGTACTGCACCAAAACCCGCCTTCTCAACGGCGGCAACGACAGCGGAAAAAGCATTGCTTTCCCCTTCAACCGTTAACCGCTCGGCGGCAAGGTTGACGTTGGCGCTCTGCACACCCTCGATTTTGCGGATGACCCGCTCGATGCGGGCGGCGCAAGCCGCACAGGTCATACCGGTTATATCAAATTCTTTTTTCATAAAATCATCCTTTGATTGCAATTTTATATTCTTATGATATAATAATATTATCATTTATGCAAGTATGCACTAAAATGTGCGATACTACCCAAAAGGATAGTGAGGAAAACAACCATGAACGAGATCCATTGCCCCGTTGGGGAAACCATCCGCCTGATCGGCGGGAAATACAAAGCCTTGATCCTTTGGTTTTTAACCGAAGGCGAAAAGCGGTACGGTGAATTGCAAAAGCTGATTCCGGAAGCCACCCCCAAGATGCTGACCCAGCAATTGCGGGAGCTGGAATCGGATGCACTCATCAGCCGTACCGTTTACCCGGTCGTTCCGCCCAAGGTGGAATACACACTGACTGACCTCGGCCAAAGCATGGTGCCGATCCTGCGCTCCATGTACGACTGGGGCGAAACCTACCTGAAAGAGCGCGGCGTTTGCCCCAACTGCAGAATGAAAAAATGAGCCCATAAGGCTCATTTTTCTTTTAGCAGTTTTATCCATATAAAACAGCATTCATATCTATTGTATGATCATAAATAACACATTATAATTTTAATCGAAAGGCGCTGGGAGTCTCTCCCGTTTGCGATTTAAAAATACGGCTGAAATAAAGAGGATCTTCAAATCCGACAGTTTCGGCAATATCAGCAACGGTGCTTTCGGTATTCAGGAGCAGTTCCTTTGCTACAAGGATCTGCTCATTTCTTTTATATTGCTGGGGTGCACAACCGTAAGTCTCCCTAAATAAATGCTCAAATCGCGACACGCTGAAGCCACACCGTTCCGCCAACTGCTCATTGGTAAGCTTGCAGTTATAGTTTTCCTTGATCATCTCGCAAGCAGCGGCTATGAAACGGTTTTCAGCAGCATTATCGGAAGATGCTTCGGTCGCCTCACAAAGCAGTGTTACCAAAAGACCGCTACAGATCAATGACCGACGCGGATTGGCGCTTGACGCCGCACGAATCATCCGGTCCATGATCTTAATATATGGAGCGGCGGTATGAAAAACCATCACCGAACGATTTAAACCTAATCTCTCCAGCAACTCCGCTGCCCGCGAACCGCCAAAATGGATCCAATAAGTTTCCGTGCCGTCGCTTGAATGATAGAAATAATGCTGAGGCTGATCAGGACGATACAGCACCGCATGACCGGCAGACAGCACCTGCATTTCCCCGTCCAGCAGAAACGTGCCCTTCCCCTTATGGATGTAGATCAGTTGATAATCAGGAAATCCATTGGGACGATTAACAGCATGGATTTTTTCATCTTGCGCTAAAAGCTTCATCTGGCCGCAGGTAGCAACAGCAAGTTCTTCGTTAATATGATGGCGGTCCTCGCCTGGATCAACAAAGCCGATTCGATACATAGCAGAATTCTCCTTAAGTTTAATTGTAGTTTAGCACATTAAAACAAAACTGTCAACGGAGGTAAATATGAAAGAAACATTTTTTGTAAGCGGTGACATCCACTATTTTCGCATCTATCCCGGCGGAATGCGGCGCAGGCTGGAGCTGATGAAGGCTTTTGGCATCACCGTTTTGCAGACCTACGTTCCTTGGAACCTACACGAGCCGAAAAAGGGCAAATTCGTATGGGACGGACTTTGCGATCTGGAGGGCTTTTTATCGCTGGCGGATGAGATGGGCTTCCATGTTTTTCTGCGTCCTTCTCCCTACATCTGTTCCGAATGGGAGCTGGGCGGTATCCCCTCATGGGTGCTTGCCGACGGCGCGATCCTGCGCACCCATGACGAGAAGTTTTTACGGTGCGTAGCCGATTACTACAAGGTGCTTTGTGCAAAATTCCGCCCTTATCTCAAAACCAACGGCGGTCCCATTGCGGCGGTAGCCATTGAAAACGAATACGGCTCCTTCGGCAATGATCGCCAATATCTCGAAGCGCTCTGCAATCTGCTCTCAGAGAACGGCATTAACGTTCCGTTCTATACAACCGACGGACATTTGAACACCGATTTGTTTTACGGCACAATTCCAAACGTCTGGGCGGGTGTCAATTATCGCATCGAAAGCAAAGAGGCAATCGAATCACTTAAAAAAAATCAAAAAAATAAGCCTGCACTGATCGGAGAATATTGGTCAGGGCGGGCGATCCATTGGGGTGAGCCCTTCGAACACCGTGTAATTGAAGATGTGGCAAACGGCTTCAAGGAGGCGTTAGAGAACGACGGTCATCTTTCCTTTTATATGTTTGCGGGCGGCACTAATTTCGGATTTATGAACGGTGCAAATTTCGGACACAGCTTCAGCGTTCCGCGGGATACGCCCGCGCGCTATATTCCCCATACTACGACCTACGATGAGGATGCCTTAATCAACGAGCAAGGACTGCCAACGAAAAAATACCACGCCTGCCGCAAGGTGCTTTGGGAGTTTCTCGGGAAGCCGATGCCGCCGATGCCAAAACAAAACTACCGCGCGCAGATTATTGAACCGATATCTCTGGATCAATCCTGCTCCCTTTGGGATACGGTGGACTACGGCAACGCAAAGCGATCGCTCCTTCCTCTGACGATGGAACAGATGGGGCAGGACTACGGATATCTGCTTTACCGCACCCATCTTATCGGATGCGGAGAACGAATGTCACTATCCATTAAAGATCTGCACGACCGCGCCGATGTCTATATTGACCGAAAATACTACGGAACCATCATGCGTGATCGGGAAAACAGTATTGAGTTTTACATTCCCCGAAACAAGACGGTTACCATCGAGATTCTTTGCGAAAACATGGGCCGTATCAACTATGGAATCAAGATGAACGAGCAAAAGGGAATCTGCGGCCCTGTAATCGTTAAAACCCGCCATTGGATACAGCTTTTCGATTGGGAAACCCTTTCCGTGCCATTGAAAGACCTCAACTGCGATACCAAACCGTTTATACCCGCCAAGGGGCCGGTAATCCTTAAAGGGGCCTTTAATGCCGAGCCCGGGATCGATACCTTTTTGGATTTAAGAAATATGAAGAAGGGCTTTGTACTCGTTAATGGCTTCAATCTCGGACGCTATTGGAATGTAGGGCCGCAATACACCCTTTACGTCCCCGGTGAATTATTGAAGGAGCAAAACACCATCGAAATCTTTGAGCATTACGGTGCCACATCATACAAAAAGATCAAAACAAGAAAAACAGCCATCTTAAAATGAGGGAGTTCATCATGAAAAACTATCACGTTAAGCTTGGTCTTGTCCCCTTGCGACGGGACTGCACACCGCGATCCGGTATTTTTAACTGGGAATATGCTGAGGAGCGGGGACGCAAAACCGTTGCCTACATCAAAGAGCATTATTCGACCGATTCTATCACTTTTACCGACCTGAAGGGGATCATCGACGTTGAGACCCTATGGTCGGAAAACGACGTGGAAAAAGTAGCTGCCGCCTTCAAAAAGCAGAGCGTTGATGCCATCGTTCTCATCCCCGCCAACTTTGGCAACGAGGAAGCGGCCGCCGCCCTTGCCAAGCAGATGGGAACACCAGTTCTTTTATGGGGGCCGCAGGATGATTGCTTTCTGCCGGACGGCGGCAGATTCACCGATACCCAATGCGGTCTTTTCGGGATCAGCCGACAGCTTTCCCGCCGCAACATTCCTTTTACCTATATTGAAAACTGCCCGGTGGAATCAGAGCTTTTTGCAAAAGGTTTAGCTCAATTTGCGCAGGTGACCTGCGCCGTTAAGCATTTTCGCGGTATGCGGATCGGGCAGGTTGGTCTGCGTCCCAAGCCATTTTGTTCCGTGATCATCAACGAGGGGCAGCTGATGGAAGAATTCGATGTTCAGGTCATCCCCATCAACCTTGCGATCGTTCAAGACAAATTCCATCAAATCATGGCAGAGCGGCAAGCAGAACTGCAAGACGGCGCAGAACGCTTAAGACAGCTCTATGAAATCGATCGAGATACCGAGCCGAATCTCGAAAAGATCTGGACATTCGTACTTTTATACAAGGACCTTTTTGAAGAATACC
>JAFQKO010000081.1 GCA_017396865.1 Clostridia bacterium
CCCTCCCGCTGCAGGATAGCGGCGGCACGCTGCACTCTCTCTTTATACTCATAATCGGGGATACAAATTCTTGCCATGGTTTTCATTCTCCTTTTTAATTATTATTCACAATAGCCGGGGGTGGTATAGAAATTGACCTTGCGTGGCTCGGCACGGCCGTATTGCGCAACGATCGGCACGTCGCTTTCCAGCATGATCGCATATTGCTCTCCCTCTGCCGCAGTATGACCGCAAAAATCATCCGCATTGTTGGAGCGCAGGCAACGCACCCGCATCGCCTCCACCTCTGCCTCAAAGCAAACAGGCTCACGGTCGGTATAAATCAAAGTAAACCGAATATGCGCCGTTTGATCGGTCACGTTGGTCACGATCACCGACTCATGGCCGGGGATCTCATTTTCCCCCACAGGCGGAAGCTCTGCATCGGGAAAGATCCAAACCTTTTTTCCGTAGTTCATGGGCTACACCTCCGTTTTTTATTTTATTATAACATTGACAATTTACGATTACTTGTGGTATTATCATTTTAATTGGTAATTTCGTCACTTTTTCGGAGGATTATCATGCAAAAATTCGATTTTCTTGATAAAAAACAGCACGGGACGGTCGAGTTCCCCGTTGAATACTACTTTGTGGACAACCGCCATCCCCGCTACCAAATGGCCACCCATTGGCACAGCGAATGGGAGCTTTTGCGGGTATTGGAGGGAACGCTGCAGATCGCCTTGGACGAACAAGACTACACCCTTCACGCGGGCGACATTCTGCTGATCGCAGGCGAGACCCTCCACGGCGGAACGCCGACCGACTGCGTTTACGAATGCTTGGTATTTGACCTTTACGGGCTGTTCAAAAAGACGGATGCCGTGAAGCCCTGCCTGCGGCCCTTTTACCACGGAGACCTGCTCCCCGACCGTCTTTTTACCAATGCAGATCCCGCGCCCAAGGCGGTGATGGAGCTTTTCACCAAGGGAGCTTCCTCCCCCTGCATTGAGCTGGAGACCCTCTCGGCCATCGCTCGGCTTTTTGCTTGGCTGATCCGAGAAAAGCGCTATGTTCCAGCAGCGGGCGGAAACCAATATTCCTCTCGCATCAAATCGGTTTTGGAATACATCGAAGCGCACTACAACGAAAGCCTTTCGCTGGACATTCTGGCGGAGGTAGCGATGATGAACGCCCGCTATTTCTGCCGCGTTTTTTACTCCGTTACCCACAGCACGCCGATGAACTATGTCAACTTTTACCGCATCGAGCAGGCCGCCTACCTGCTGGATACCACCGAGCAGACGGTAACCGAAATCGCCGCCGAATGCGGCTTTTGGGAGAGCAGCTATTTCACCAAGGTCTTTAAAAAATATAAAGGCATAACACCGCAACATTATCGCCGCAAAAAATAGCCGTTTTTCCTTGCTTTTTAACGGATAATCATATAAAATAAAGCCGTAAAAAGGAGGGCTTTCCCATGACCTGTTTTAATTTCCAAGTCGATTCAAAATTACTTTGCGGCATTGAGCGGCTGCAAAGCATCTTAGAGTTCACCTGTGGCGAGGGCATCACCGTAACCGCCGAGCAGGGCGAAAAACTCGGCGTTACATTGCGGGACAACAAGGCTGTTATTTACTATGATAAGCCCTTCCGCTTTTTCCGCGAGCTGGGTATTTTAGCGGAAAATGCCAAGACCAAGGATTCCTTTGAACTCTTTGAAGATACCTATTTCGAACAGCTTTCCGCCATGCTGGACACCTCCCGTTGCGCCGTACCGACGGTGCAGACGGTTTATCGGATGCTGGACTTTTTGGCGCTGATGGGCTACGGCATGGCCATGCTCTATACCGAGGAGACCGTCACCCTGGAAAACCGTCCCTATTTCGGGCATATGCGGGGACGCTACAGCCTTGAGGAGCTCAAGGCCATCGACGATTACGCCTTCGCCTACGGCATCGAGATCATCCCTTGCCTGGAATGCTACGGTCACATGGAAAAATACCTCATCTGGCCCGAGGCGGCGCCCATCAAGGATACCGAGCGCATCCTGCTGGCGCGGGAGGAAAAGACCTTTGAATTCTTAGAGGAGCTGATCTCCACCGTTTCCTCCTGCTTCCGCTCCAAGCGCATCCACGTGGGGATGGACGAAGCCCACAACATGGGGCGCGGCATTTTTATGAACCGCCACGGCTACGTGCCGCCCTTTGAGATCTTTACCGAGTATCTGCAACGGCTGGTGGCCATCACCAATAAATACGGCCTGAAGCCGATGATGTGGAGCGATATGTATTTCCGCAACAGCGCGCCCAAGGGCGGCTATTACGAGGCCGAGACCGAGATCCCGCCCGAGGTGGCAAGCCTCATCCCCGAAGAGATGGAGCTGGTATTTTGGCACTACGGCGAAATGCCCTGCTGCGACGATTATATGCTCAAAAAGCACCGCGCCCTCAATCGCAAGACCATCTACGCGGGCGGGCTTTGGAACTGGATCGGTCACTTCCCCGAGCACAATTACGTGATGGAAACGGTGCGTTTCTCCTTAGAGGCCTGCCGCAACAACGACGTGCACGAGGTGATGATGACCCATTGGCTCAACGACAATGCCGAATGCGATTACTTTGCTCCCCTGCTCGGCCTTTCCTACTTTGCCGAGCTTTGCTACGACAAGGAGGCCTCCGATCAAAAGCTCCGCAACCGCTTCGAGGCGGTGACCGGCGGCAGCTACGACGGCTTTTATGCCATGAGCCTCTACCACAACAAATTTGAAAACGGCGAGGTTTACGAAAAATTCCACGACCGCTTTATGGGCAAGCCCGCCTTTTGGCAGGACATTATGGAGGGGCTTTACGACACCCATCTTTTCGAGCGCCCCATGAGCGGGCATTATGCCGCCTGCGCCGAGCGGATGAAGCAATACCGCGGCGGAGAATGGGACTATCTCTATGATTTTGCCCGCCGCTGCTTTGAATACCTTGCGGTCAAGACCGAGATCGCCGAAAAGCTGGTGCCTGCCTATAAGGGCGGCGACAAAGCGACCCTGCGGCAGATCGCCGAGCGGCTGCTCCCTCTGCTGAAGGAAAAGACCGTTGCCGTTCACAAGGCGCACCGCGCCATGTGGCACGCCCACAACAAGGCGTTGGGCTGGTCGGGCCTGGATTTCCGCTACGGCGGCATGGCCTCCCGTTGCGATACTGCCAAGCTGCAGTTGGAGCAATATCTCTGCGGCGAAACAGATACGTTGGAGCAGCTGGAGCAGCCCCGCCTCTATAAGATGATCCGCGGCTTCACCTCCTTCGGCGCCATCGCCACCCCCAATCAGACCATTTAAAGGAGCTTCCCATGAATCAACAATATTTCTTTCACGATGCCAAATGGGTCGGCGCCGCCGAGCGCGAACCGACCACCTTTTCGGTGCTGCGAGGACACTTCCCCGCCAAGGCTGCAAAAAAAGCAAGCCTTGCGGTATTGGGCCTGGGCTTTTTTAAGTGCTATATCAACGGAACCTGCATCAATCCCGATACCTTTTTGCCCCTCTCCTCCGAATATGAGATGACCATACAGCCGGAGGAAGAGGTTTTCAACGCCCAACGTATCTACGTGCCGCAGTTTGATATCACCCCCTATCTCCAAGCGGGCAACAACACCATCGATGTTCATTTCGGCGGCGGCTGGTATACCTTCGATCGCCGCCCCTTCGGGCTGCCCAAGGCCATCTACTGCGTAACGCTGGAGACCGAAAACGGCACCGAGCTCTACGGCTCGGATGAGCATTGCCGCATCGGTAAAAGCGTTGTTTGCGATTATTTCTTCACCAAGCATGAGGATCATAATTATCTTATCGGCGAAGATTGGTCCGATGCGGTTTTGGTCGAACCCTTAGAGACCGAATATTGCACCACCGATTGCCCCGCCGATGGGTTGATCGAAACATTACCCTTGCGCAAATACGGCGCCGTTTACGATTGCGGGCAGAACACCACCGGTTACCCCGTTCTGACCCTGCGCGCCAAAAAGGGCGAAACGGTGCGGGTGCGCTTTTCGGAGGAGCTGTTGCCCGACGGCACCATCGACACCACCCATCACCACGGGCAGGAATTCACCGTCGTTTCGGACGGCACGGAGCGCACCGTCCAGCCGGAATTCACCTGGTTTGGCTTCCGTTGCTTTGAGGTGATCGGCGATGCCGAGCCCCAATGCGTTAAGGTGGTGCATGCCAAGGTGGCGGATGCCTCTGCCTTTGAGAGCGACAACGAGACCCTCAACTGGATCTATCAAACCTTTTTACACACCATGCGTTGCAATCTGCATACGGGCCATCCCTCCGATTGCCCCCATTTGGAGCGCCGCGGCTATACCGGCGACGGGCAGCTCACCTGCCACGCCGTTCTATCCACCATGGCGGCAAGGGAGCTTTACGAAAAATGGCTGCAGGACATTGCCGACAGCCAGGATTCCCTGAGCGGACATATTCAATACACCGCCCCCTACATCCGCAGCGGCGGCGGACCCGGCGGCTGGGGCTGCGCCATCATCGAGGTGCCCTATCAGCTTTACCGCCACTACGGCGATCCGCAGATCCTCGCCAAATACTACCAAAATATGCGCCGCTACATCGACTAGCTGGAGGCCCATTCGGAATTTGGGCTGGTCACCGGCGATCGGGCGGGCGAATGGTGCCTCGGCGATTGGTGCGGGCCGAACATCCTCTATCCCGATAAGGACATCACCTCCCATAATCAGCAGGTGATCCTCCCCGCCCCGATGGTCAACACCTACTACATGGTAAAATCCCTGAATCTCCTCTGCGAGATCGCCAAGATCATCGGCAAGGAGGAAGATATTGCCGCATACACCGAAAAAGCAGAGCAGCGCAAGCGTGCCATTCAAGCGGCCTACTTCAACACCTTCGACGGTAATTTCATTATGAACGTGCAGGGTGCCAACGCCTACGCCGTTGATTTAGGGCTGGGTGATAAGACCACCTATCCCAATCTGGTGAGCTACTATCAAAAGCTCGGTCACTACGATACCGGCATCCTCGCCACCGATATTCTGACCCGCGTGCTCTTTGAGCGGGGCGACGGCGAGCTGGCGGCAGAACTGATGATCCAGAACGGCGATCAAGGCTATGAGCACTGGCGGCGAAACGGTGCCACCACCTTCCATGAGTATTGGGACAGCAACCGCAGCCGCTCCCATAACCATCCGATGTTCGGCGCACCCGTTGCCTACATCTTTGAGTATCTTTTGGGCATTCGCCAGCGCCCCCATACCGCAGGCTACACCGACCTTTTGATCGCCCCGCAGGCGGTATCCAAATTCGGTCGGATGGCGGGCAGCATGGAAACCCCCAACGGTACCGTTGCCGTAGGCTATGAAAAGACCGCCGACGGCGTTGCCTTCCGCATCACCGTTCCCCAAGGCACCAAAGCCACCTTCTGCTTTGCC
>JAFQKO010000082.1 GCA_017396865.1 Clostridia bacterium
CGGTACAAGGCTTGGTACATAGCTTCTCCTAAAAAAATAATATGAGGGTTGCCTTTACAAGACAGCACACCGGACTCAAAACAGGAATTCGGCACACATAGACGAAGGCCCGCTTAATGCTGCTCGGTTCCCCGCCTGACATGGTTCACGGCTTGCTATTGCGCCGCGCCCGTCTCTCAACATCCGGAGTGCTGCCTTGTAAAAGCAACCCTCACATATTCATTTTATCATAATTCCCGCAAGATTACAAGCAGAAATCGTTCAAAATATAATTAAACTTTCGCTCAAAGGCATCGGCGAGGTTCAAAATCTCGCCATCGGCAAAGGGCTTACCGACGATGCTCATGCCGATGGGCATTCCTTCCTTGGTATAGCCGCAGGGGGTGCTGACGGCGGGCAGACCCGCAATATTAACGGTTACGGTATAGATATCCGCCAGATACAGCTCGGTGGGATCCTCGCTGTGGCTGCCGATCTTGAAGGCCACATCGGGCGTCGTCGGGGTCAGGATGCAATCGCAGGTCTTGAAGATCTCCTCATATTCCCGGCGGATACGGCGGCGCAGAAGGCTTGCCTTCTTATAATAGGCATCAAAATAGCCGCTGGAAAGGGCATAGGTGCCCAGCAGGATACGGCGCTTGACCTCGCTGCCGAAGCCCTCGTTGCGGGTGGCGATCAACCGCTGATCGAAGCTTTCGCCCTCCTTGCTCAGGTGGCCGTAGCGCACACCGTCGTAGCGGGCAAGGTTAGAAGAAGCCTCTGCGGAAGAGATCAGATAGTAGGCGGGGATGGCATAGGGCAAGGACGGCATGGAAACCTCCTTGATGACACAGCCCATCTCCTCATACTTTTTAATTGCCTCTTCCACGGCGGCACGGATCTCGGGGTTCAAGCCCCCCCCATAAAACTCCTTGGGAACACCGATCACGGTACCCTCAATGGGTTGACCCATCAAAGGAGCGACCGGCTCACTCTCGCGAGAGGTCATATCCATGGGATCGGCACCGGAGATGGCATCCAGCAGGATGGCGCAATCCTTCGCGCTCTTGGCGATAGGGCCGATCTGATCCAACGAAGAAGCGAAGGCCACCAAGCCGGAGCGGGATACGCGACCGTAGGTGGGCTTCAGACCGGTTACACCGCAGAAAGCGGCGGGCTGGCGCACCGAGCCGCCGGTATCGCTGCCCAAGGATGCCACGCAAAGGCCTGCGGCTACCGCCGCGGCACTGCCGCCGGAGGAACCGCCGGGCACACGCTCGGTATCGTAGGGGTTGCGGGTGATGCCGAAATGGGAGGTCGTGGTGGACGCACCCATGGCAAATTCGTCCATATTCAGTTTGCCGATAAAGATGGCGCCTTGTGCCTCCAGCTTTTCGGAAACGGTTGCATTATAGGTGGGGATAAAATCGCCCAGCATTTTGGATGCGCAGGTGGTGCGCAGTCCCTTGGTGCAGATATTGTCCTTAATTCCCAGAACAATACCGGTCAGCGGGCCGGCAGTACCTGCCTCGATCATCTTCTGAGCGGCCTCTGCCTGCTCCATTGCCTTTTCATTAACGGTAATATAGGCATGGATCTGCTCATCCAGCTTCTCGATCCGATCGAGATAATACTGCACCAGCTCCTGCGCGGTGATATCGCCGCCGTCCAGCAGACCGCGCAGTTCTTTGATAGATTTCAAGTGTAAGTTCATCGCGGCCACCTCAATCAATCAGTTTGGGAACGGCAATGAAGTGGTAGAGCTTGCCCTTGGCGTTTTCGATCACGTCGCCAACCGGCATGGAGGGCTGAATCTCGTCCTCCCGCAAAAGCTCCATTCCGCCCTCGGCGGTGAGGGGATAATCCGCCTCCGAGATCTCTACCTCGGTGATGGTATCCATCAGCTTCATAATGCTTTCCATATCCTTCGCCATCCGCTCCTTTTCCTCGCCCTCGAAAGAAAGGCGGGAAAGCGCAGCCAAATGGTCGATCAATGCTTGCTCTGTCATTCAAATATCCTCTACTGCTTATAGTTCAGAAGTATAGTTCGGTGCTTCCTTGGTGATATGAATATCGTGGGGATGGCTTTCCTTCAAGCCTGCACCGGTGATCTTAACAAAACGGCCGTTTTCCTTCAGATCCTCGATGGTAGCCGTGCCGCAATAGCCCATGCCGCTGCGCAAACCGCCCATCAACTGGAACACGGTATCGCCCATGGCGCCCTTAAAGGGAACACG
>JAFQKO010000083.1 GCA_017396865.1 Clostridia bacterium
AGAAACACCTACTCTTTCTCCTTGTTCATTTTATAAGGAAAAAATCCGCATAGTGATGCGGATTTTGATTGGAATTTTTCTGCTATCCGCCGAAATGACCGCTCAGCGTATCACATACGCGATCGGGATCATTTCGACGAATTCGGCACTCTTTTTTGTCAAAAAAGGCACCGACCGCAGAAAAATGGGTAAAACCTAAAGTATGCGCCAATATTAAAGATTGCAAGGCGGGTGTATTTTAAAAATTGACATCGTCGACGGTTCATATTATAATGATAGAAAAGCAGGAGGCGATACTATGAAAAAAACGTTGATTGTTGTAGATATGCAAAACGACTTCATCGATATGGCGCTGGGCACCAAGGAGGCGGTTGCCATCCTGCCCGCCGTAAAGGCGAAGATCGAGGAATACCGTAAAAACGGGGATGCAATTATCTTCACCCGCGATACCCACGGGGAAAACTATTTGGATACCCCCGAGGGCAAAAAGCTGCCCGTTCCCCATTGCATTAAGGGCACCAAGGGCTGGGAGATCGCCGATGGGCTGTACGCAGAGGGCTGCAAGATCATCGATAAGCCCAATTTCGGCTGGCCCCATTGGAAAGAGGAAGCGCTGGAGGCGGTGGAGCTGATCGGGCTTTGCACCGATATCTGCGTGGTCAGCAATGCGCTGATCATCAAGGCTACCTTCCCCGATGCGCAGGTTTCGGTGGATGCAAGCTGCTGCGCGGGCGTTACCCCCGTAACCCATACCGCGGCGCTTCGCACCATGGCAATGTGCCAGATTGACGTAAAAGGAGAATGAGAATATGTTTGATGCAAAACGAGTAAAGGACGAGTGCGTGGCTTGGATCCGCGACTTTTTTGAAAAAAACGGCAAGGGCTGCAACGCCGTTGTGGGAATTTCCGGCGGGAAGGATAGCTCCATCGCCGCCGCCCTCTGCGCCGAAGCGCTGGGGAAGGAGCGGGTGATCGGCGTGCTGATGCCCCAGGGCGAGCAGCATGATATCGATATGGCCCGCCTGCTGGTGGAGCATCTGGGCATCCGTAGCTATGAGGTGAATATCAAGGCGGCGGTGGAGGGGCTGCGCGGTGCGCTGCCCGCCGAGCTGGAGCTTTCCACCCAGTCGATTACCAACATTCCGCCCCGTATCCGTATGACCACGCTCTATGCCATCGGCCAGTCGGTCAACGGGCGGGTCTGCAATACCTGCAACCTTTCGGAGGATTGGGTAGGCTATTCCACCCGCTACGGCGATTCGGTGGGCGATTTCTCCCCCATGTCCCATCTCACCGTTACCGAGGTCAAGGAGATCGGCCGCCTGCTGGGCCTGCCCGCCGTTTTGGTGGATAAGGTGCCCATCGACGGCCTCTGCGGTAAGACCGACGAGGAAAACCTCGGCTTTACCTACGCCGAGCTGGACGTTTATATCCGCACCGGCAAGATCGAAGACCCCGCCAAGAAGGAGCTGATCGACCGTAAGCACCGGATGAACCTCTTTAAGCTGGAACTGATGCCCGCCTTTAAACCTGAACTTTAATAAAACCCCGCCGACGGAATCTCCGTCGGCGGGGTTTTACGTTTATTTTTGACCTGTCTTTTCACGGGCTTCTTTTTCGAGCAGTTCTTCGGCTTCGGCGGGTGTCAGCGGATCGTGCAAAGATCTTGCGAAAACAATGGTCGAAAGGACTGCCCCTCCCCCGCCGAGCAGCTTCAGAGCTGCTGCCGCCTCCTGATAGGGATCAGACTTTGGATCGTTGATAAAAACGTCCAAATTTGCCAGCAGAATAAAGGAAGCGATCGAAAGAAGATATAGAAGGAGCACAACGATCAGCTTTCTTTTAAAAATTGCTCGGCGCATGAGAGCATCCATCCGATGTTCGTTTTTGACGTCGGGGTGCTTGGCTTTTATTTTTTTGTACAGTTTGAGGTATGCAGCCTTTTTCATATCGGCAAGGTCTCCGCATAGCGAACGGAATCCATGGCATCCTTGGAATAGTGGTCGGCACCGATCTGATCGGCATAGGTTTGGGTCAGCACTGCGCCGCCCACCATCACGCGGCAATCGGGCGCGGCTTGGCGAAGCTGTTTGATGGTCTCCTCCATGGCGGGCACGGTGGTGGTCATCAGGGCGCTTAAGCCCACCAGCGGGGCATGATTGGCAAGCGCCGCTTCAACGATCTTTTCGGGCGGCACGTCCTTGCCCAGATCGATGACGCGATAGCCGTAGTTTTCCAGCAATAATTTCACGATATTCTTGCCGATATCGTGGATGTCGCCTTCCACGGTGGCGAGGATAACGGGTCCCTTGCCTGCTGTTTGCCCCTCGGCGGTCATGGCTTCTTTGATCACCGCAAAGGCGGCCTTGGCGGCCTCGGCGCTCATCAAAAGCTGGGGCAGAAAGAGGGTGTTTTTCTCAAAGCCTGCGCCCACCTCGTCGAGGGCGGGAATGATCTCGGTGTTGACCAGCGTGAGGGGCTCGGACTCGGCAAGCCGCGCACGGGTCAGCTCGCCCGCCTGCTCCTTCAGCCCCCGCACGATCGCCCGCTTGAGGGCAGAGCCCTCCTCCTTGGGCTTCGCCTGCGTCGGCGCGGGTGCGGCCGCGGCAGGCTCGGCAAAGCGGGCGGCCGCCTCCATATAGGCGGCGCAGTTGGGGTCCAAGCCCTTGAGGGCGTTATAGGTGTAGTAGGTCTGCATCATGGCATCGGAAAAGGGATTCATAATGGCGGCGGAAAGGCCGTTTTCCAGCGCCATGGTGAAGAAGGTGCTGTTGACCGCATCCCGCCGCGGCAGACCGAAGGAGACGTTGGAAACCCCCAGCGAGGTATGGCAGCCCAGCTCCCTGCGGATGCGCTTTAAAGCGCCGAGGGTGGCAAGGGCGGCGGTGTTGTCGGCGCTGACGGTCATGGCGAGGGTGTCGAAGATGATGTCCTTTTTGCCGATGCCGTAGTTGGCGGCGGTGGCCAGGATCCTTTCGGCGATGGCAAACCGCCCCTCGGCGGTGGCAGGGATGCCGTTTTCGTCGAGGGTCAGGGCGATCACCGCACCGCCGTATTTTTTCACCAGCGGGAAGATGGCGTCCATACTTTCCTGCTTGCCGTTGACCGAGTTGATCAGCGGTTTACCGTTGTAGCGGCGCAGAGCCCGCTCCATGGCGGCCACGTTTGCGGTATCGATCTGCAAGGGCAGGTCGAGGATCGCCTGCAGCTCGCAAACGGCGGTCTCCAGCAGGGCAGGCTCGTCGATCTCGGGCAGGCCGACGTTGACGTCCAGAATCTGAACGCCCGCCTCCTGCTGGCGCACGCCCTCGGAGAGGATGTAGTCGATGTCGTTTTCGATCAGCGCCTGCTTGAAGCGCTTTTTACCGGTGGGGTTGATCCGCTCGCCGATCAAAATCGGGCGCTCCTCAAAGGCTACCGCATGGGTATAGGAGGAGACCACCGTTTGATGCTTTTCGTCGATCGGCTTGGGGGCAAGCTCCTCGGCGGCGGTGCGGAGCGCTTCGATGTAGGCAGGGGTGGTGCCGCAGCAGCCGCCCGCGATCCGCACGCCCTTTTGGATCAGATCGGAAACCACCGCGCCGAACTTGGCGGGGGTGACATCGTAGACGGTTTTGCCGTTTTCGATTTTGGGCAGCCCCGCATTGGGCTGCAAAAGAACGGGGATGGAGGCGTTTTTTAAGAGCTCGTCTACCACGGGAATGAGCTGCTCAGGGCCGAGGGAGCAGTTGGCGCCGATGGCGTCGGCCCCCATACTCTCAACCATGGCGACCATGGCAGCGGGGGTGGCGCCGGTCATCAGCTTGCCGTCCTCGCCGTAGGCGTTGGAAACCAAAATCGGCAGATCACAAGCTTCCTTGGCGGCCAGCAGGGCGGCCTTGGTCTCATAGCAATCGTTCATCGTTTCGATGAGGATCAGGTCGGCGCCGTGCTTGGCACCCCATGCAACGGTTTTGGCAAAAAGGGCCACCGCATCCTCAAAGTCGAGATCGCCCAAGGGCTTTAAAAGCTTGCCCGAAGGGCCGATGTCCAGCGCAATGAATTTTTCCTGCGGCGCGGTGCTCTGCGCCCTTGCCGCCTTGGCGTTGGCAAGGGCGGCGGCAATGATCTGCTCCAGCTCGGTATCGTTAAACTTCAGGCCGTTGGCGCCGAAGGTGTTGGTGGTCACCACGTGACTGCCCGCATTGTAGTAGTCGGTGTGGATTTGGGTGATGATCTCGGGGTGGCTGAGATTCCACCGCTCCGGCAGCTCGCCCGCCGCAAGCCCCTTCTGCTGCAGCAGCGAGCCCATCCCGCCGTCAAACAGAACGACGTTTTCGTTTAAAAAGGTCTTAAAATTCATGGGTTACCTCGTTTTCAGGCCGATGATGGCCGAAAGATTTCGCTGAATCCCTGCGGCTACCTCGGGCTTGTTCATGGTGTAGACGTGAACGTTGGTGATGCCGTTGGCATAAAGGTCGATGATCTGGTCGGTGGCGTAAGCGATGCCCGCCTGCATCATGGCGGCGGGGTCGGTGCCGAATTTGTCTACCAGACTCTTGAAGCGTTGGGGCATAAAGGAGCCGGAAAGCTGGATCGCCCGCTCCACCTGATTGGCGTTGGTGATGGGCATGATGCCGGGAATGATCGGCACGGTGATGCCCGCCTCGCGGATCTTATAGAGAAAGTTATAAAGCAGATTATTGTCGAAAAACATCTGGGTGGTCAAAAAATCACAGCCCGCATCCACCTTTTCCTTGAGGTAGCGAATGTCCTCGGCTTGGGTAGCGCTTTCGGGGTGTACCTCGGGATAGCAGGC
>JAFQKO010000084.1 GCA_017396865.1 Clostridia bacterium
ACGCACTCACCAGCTTTAAGTCCAGAACCCCGCTGGTGCCCTGCCGTGCCAATACCATCGGCCCCGGCCTCTTTTTGCAGGCTGATTGGGCGATCGGCGGCGCCGACGGTACCTTGGGTCGTGGGATGCAGTGGCAAGGCCTTTCCCTGTGGATGACCCTCCGCCATGAAACCACCCCCTGGATCACCTCCACCTATATTCCCACCCTTGCGGGTAAACTCTTCTTCCTCAAAGACCTTGCCGGTCCCTTGGAAGCCGAGTGCAACTAAATAATAAAAAGGGAAAGTGTTTACTTTCCCTTTTTAAATTGACATCCCACGCCAAAAGAAGTATAATAGAACCATCTTATAATCTGACGGAGGAACGATGGCGCGTCGTGATGCAGATACCAACTTCATACGGATCATTGCCTGCTTTTTTGTGGTGATGATCCATTGCAGCTATCCCGCAACCGAGGTCGGGCGGTTTTTGCGCGCCTTTTCATCCTTCTCTGTCCCGATCTTTGTGATGATCAGCGGTCATTATATGTTGGACTCCAAGCGGAGTGCAAAGCGGCTTGGCGGCAAGATTGTTAAGCTCGGTTTGATTTTGCTCGGCTGCTCTGCGGCTTATTTCGGGCTGGAGCTTTTGCTGGAGCTGCGCTCCTATGAGAACGTTGGCGGGCTGATCGAATATTTGCTCACCGAGCCGATCCACCTATGGTATCTTTATGCCATCGGCCTGCTTTATGCATTAACGCCGCTGTTGCGGGTCTTTCACCGCAATGCCTCCCGCGGCGAGTATCGCTATGCGCTGCTGCTCACCTTTTTGCTGGGCTCGTTGCTGTTTGTTGCAATGCGGGCGGAGCTTTCGCCAACCCTTGCGAAAATTGTCGACAAAATGAAGGTCGATTATACCTGCGGCTATCTGTTCTGCTACCTGTTCGGCGGCTATTACCGTAAATTCGGGCTTCAATACCGAAAAACCCTTGTGGTCGTCGGGGTTGCCGCACTAACGGTTACCGCAATCGGCTATACGTTGTATAGCGGTGAGCGGGCGCATCTGCTGACCAGCTATTTCTTCCCGGGCGTTTTGCTGGGTGCGGTGGGGCTTTACAGCGGCCTGCGGCTGATGCTTGCCCGCTTTAAGCCGCATTGGGAAATGAACACCTTGGCAAACGCCACCTTCGGTATCTATCTCTGGCATCCTGCGTTGATTCTGCTTTTGCAAAAAATGTCGACCGAGCCGCTTAGCGCCTGGTACGCCATCCCCCTCAGAACCGTTGCGGTCTTTTCTGCTTGCGCCTTGCCGATGATGCTCTATGTGAAACTTAAAAAAATGAGCCGAAGAGCCTGAAACTCTTCGGCTGTTTTTGTTGACTTGATGAAAAAATAAGAGTATAATAACCATGTATGTAATTATAGTTTTAGCGAGGAACCTATGCTTCAAAACATATTAGAAGAAAAAATGAATGCCATGAACGAGCGCCAGCGAGAGGCGGTGGAATATACCGACGGCCCGCTGCTGATCTTGGCGGGCGCAGGCAGCGGCAAAACCACCGTTTTGATCAACCGTATTGCCTATCTGCTTTCCAAGGGGCTGTGTGCGCCCTATCATATTTTGGCGATCACCTTTACCAATAAGGCCGCCAAGGAGCTTTGCGACCGCATCGATAAGATGATGGGCGCCGATGCCTTCGGGGTCACCGCTGCCACCTTCCATAGCTTCTGCGGCCGCATCCTGCGTGCCGAGATCGGGATCGACGGCGTCTTCAATAGTAACTATACCATCTATGATGCCGACGATAGCCAGCGGGTAATTAAGGCGGCCATGAAGGAGCTGGAGATCGACGATACCGTGCTGCCTGTTCGCTCGGTGCAGTGGGCGATCTCCAACGCAAAGGATCATCGGGTAGCCCCCGATGAATTCTGCAAGCATTTCGGCCGCGATCTGCGCAACGAACAGGTCGCTAAGGTCTATGCCCGCTATGATGCCGCATTGCGGGAGGCCAACGCGCTGGACTTCGACGATATGATTCTCAAAACCGTCGAGCTGTTCGAAAACCATCCCGAGGTGCTGGCCAAATATGCAGGGCGCTTCCGCTATATCATGGTGGATGAGTATCAGGATACCAACCCGCTGCAGTATCGGCTGGTTTCCTTGCTTTCCTCTAAATTTCATAATATCTGCGTGGTCGGCGACGACGACCAGAGTATCTATAAATTTCGTGGCGCGACCATCGAAAACATCCTGCTTTTTGAGGAGCATTTTCCCAATGCCAAGGTGGTTCGTTTGGAGCAAAACTACCGCTCTACCGCCAATATTCTGGACGCCGCCAATGCGGTGATCGCCCATAATACTCAGCGTAAGGGCAAAAATCTTTGGACAGCGGGCGAGAAGGGCGAGCCCCTCTACGTGAAGCGCCTGAACGATGATTTCGAGGAAAGCCGCTATCTGGCCGAAACGATCCAGGATCGAGTGGCGCAGGGGCAGGCAAAGTTCGGCGATTTCGCTGTTTTGTATCGCACCAATGCCCAGGGCAACTCGGTGGAGCGCTTCTTCGTTAAGAGCGCGATCCCTTATAAGGTGGTCGGCGGTCAGCGGTTCTATGACCGTAAGGAAATTAAAGACATTCTGGCCTATATGCAGGTCATCAATAACCCCCGCGACGAGCTGCGGCTGAAGCGGATCATCAATGAGCCCAAGCGTAAGATCGGCGCCGCCACCGTTGCGGCCTTGGAAGAGATTGCCCATCGGGAGCTGCTTTCCATGCCCGCCGTTATGGAACGAGCATCGGAGTATCCGAGCCTTTCCCGAACTGCCCCCATTTTGATGGAATTTGCCGACCTGCTGGTGCGGCTGACCCACTCGCTGGAAAAACTGCCGCTGGACGAATGGACCGCTGCTGTTGCCCGCGAGAGCGGATATATTACCATGCTGGAGACGGAGGATACCGACGAAGCCCGCGATCGGATCAATAATATCATGGAGCTTTGCTCCTCGGTCAAGCGCTATGTGCAGGAGAACCCCGGCGGCACCCTCTCCGGCTTTTTGGAGGAGGTTTCGCTGATGACCGATCTGGATCAGATGGGGGATGAGGACGACCGCGTTGTGCTGATGACCCTCCATAGCGCCAAGGGTCTGGAATTTGATTACGTATTTATGATCGGTATGGAGGAGGGCTTGTTCCCAAGCCAGCGCTGTATGGATAACGACGAGCTGGAGGAGGAGCGACGGCTGATGTACGTCGGTGTGACCCGCGCCAAAAAATGCCTCTATCTCACCCATACCCGCCAACGGATGCTGTACGGCAGAACGCAGTTTTGTATGCCCAGCTCCTTCTTGAAGGAGCTGCCGCCGATGGTGGTGGAGGATCTTTCTCCCAAAACCGCCTTCGAAAGCTACGGCTATTCCAAGCCTTCCCCCCGTGTCGGCGCCTCTCCGGTTCGAACAAGCTTTGCCCGCCCTGCGGCGCAGCCTGCTATCCGTAAACCGACTGCCACCGCCGCTCCCACCTTTAATTTTGAGGTCGGCGACCGTGTGGTGCATAAAACCTTCGGCCCCGGTACCTTGAAGAGCAAGGCCCCTATGGGCAGCGATTTTCTGCTGGAGGTGCAGTTCGATAAGGTCGGCACTAAAAAGATCATGGCCAATTTTGCCAAACTGACAAAGGAGTAAGATAAAATGACAAAGATTGATATTTTCAGCGGCTTTCTGGGAGCCGGTAAAACCACCCTGATCAAAAAACTGATCGAAGAAGCCTATCAGGGCGAAAAGCTGGTGCTGATCGAAAATGAATTCGGCGAGATCGGTATCGACGGCGGCTTTTTGGAAGAAGCGGGCATCGAGATCACCGAGATGAACTCCGGCTGCATCTGCTGCAGTCTGGTGGGCGATTTCGGCGAAGCGCTGGAAAAGGTGCTGGAGACCTATCATCCCGACCGCGTTTTGATCGAGCCCAGCGGTGTCGGTAAGCTCAGCGACGTGATCACCGCCGTTACCAAGCTGGAGCTGCCTGATGTAAAGCTCAATAGCTTTACCACCGTGGCCGATGCCTCTAAATGTAAGATCTACGCCAAGAATTTCGGCGAATTCTATGATAATCAGCTGGAGCACGCCGCCTGTATTATTTTGAGCCGTGCCCAGAACGTCAGCCCCGAAAAGCTGGCCTTTGCCGTTAAGCTGGTGCAGGAAAAGAATCCCAACGCCACCGTGATCGCAACCCCTTGGGATCAGCTCAGCGGTGCGCAGATTTTGGCCGCCATGGAGCAGCGCGATAGCCTGCAGGAGATCCTGCATGAGCTGGAGCATGATCACCATGAACATCATCACCACGATCATGAGCACCATGAGCATGATGAGCATTGCACCTGCGGCTGCCATGACCATGACCATGAGCATGAGCATCATCATGAGCATGAGCATCATCATGACCATGAGCACCATCATGACCATGAGCATCATCATGACCATGAGCATCATCATGAGCATGAGCATCATCACGAGCACGATGAGCATTGCACCTGCGGGTGCCACGACCACGACCATCACCATCATCATGCGGATGAGGTGTTTACAAGCTGGGGTAAGGAAACCACCCGCGCCTATACCAAGTCTGAGGTTGAATCCATCCTCAACGCTTTGGATACCGGAAAATACGGCGCCGTTTTGCGCGCAAAGGGTATGGTTGCCGGTGAGGGCGAGTGGATCTTCTTCGACTACGTGCCCGGTGAGCAGGATGTTCGCGCAGGCTCTGCCCAGATCATCGGCCGTCTTTGCGTCATCGGCTCGGAGCTGAAAGAAACGGAGTTGGCCAAACTCTTTGGTTTGGAGGCGTAAGTTTGAAAATAAATTTCAAACTTATAAGATTTAATGCCGATTTTCTCGCCGCTTTCACGGCAACTGAAAATCATGGCACTTATGACCACTCTTTCCTGTGTCATTCGTGCCCGGCACAAGGAAAGGAATGGTCATAAAATGGAACAAATTCCCGTCTATCTCTTTACCGGCTTTTTGGATTCCGGTAAATCCACCTTTATTCAGGAAACGCTGGAGGATCCCGCCTACAACGATGGCACCCCTACGCTGGTGCTGCTCTGTGAGGAGGGCGAAATCGAGCCGGACGTTTCCAAAATGCCCCATGCCGATAAGATCTGCCTGCAAACCGTTGAGGATGAGGAGGAGCTGAAGCCGAAGCTTCTTTCCCGTTTGCTGAAGGGCTGCCGTGCCAAGCGGGTATTTTTGGAATACAACGGAATGTGGGAGGTCGGCAAGCTGTATCAGGCTCTGCCTGAAGGCTGGGTCATCGTGCAGGAATTCTGCTTTATGGACAGCAGCACCATCCTCACCTATAATGCCAATATGCGCAATTTGGTGGTGGATAAGCTGAAATCTGCCGAGATGGTTATCTTCAATCGAATGAAGTCCGACGTAGACGTGATGCCTTATCATAAGCTGGTGCGGGGTGTATCCCGCCGCGCCGATATCGTGTATGAGGATGTTTTGGGGAAGGTGATTCCCGATCGGATCGAGGATCCGCTGCCCTTCGACGTCAATGCCCCGATCGTCAAGATTGAGGATCAGGACTACGCCTTGTGGTATCGCGATCTATCGGAAGAGCTTCCGAAATACGACGGTAAAACTGTCCACCTGAAAGGGCGAGTCATCCTCGATGAACGCAGCAACGGCAGTTTCTTTGTGTTCGGCCGTCAGGTCATGACCTGCTGCGTGGAGGATATTCAGTTTGCGGGCGTGGTTGTGCTGTACCCCGATGCCTTCTCGCTGCAGAATGGCGGCTGGGTCACCGTAACCGCCAAGATCAAGCTCGGCAACCATGAAGCCTACGGCCGCGAGGGCCCCATCCTCACCGCCGTCGAGGTCGAGCCCGCCCTGCCGCCCGTTGAAGAAGTAGCAACGTTTTATTAAGGAGATTGAATTATGCGTAACGCCCATTTGAAGTATATGTGTTATCCGTCCGTCGTTTGTGTGGGAAAGGAAACCGAGGTCTCCATCTTCCCGCGGGATATCAGCCGCCGCTTCCGCGACGATAAGGAGTATGAATTGGCGGTCGTTGGCCTTTGGGAGGATCAAACCGACTATCATGCCCATATCCCTCTCGATTATCCCTGCACCGTTAAAAACGGTTGTTTGAAATTCACTTATCATTTTGATCGGGAGCAGGAGTATTCCATCCGCTTTTGTGAAAAGGGCGGTAAGGAGGTTAAAATTCCTCTTTATGCCGTTAAAGAAGACCTTTATCAGCTGCGCCCCTTAAAGGGTGATCTTCATACCCATACCTGGTACTCCGACGGTTCCGACGGCATCGCCATGACCCCCGCCGATTATCGGGAGGAGGGCTTTGATTTCGTATCCATCACCGACCATAATCGGATGTTCCCCTCCAAGCTGGCGGCGGAGCTTTATGATAAGATCCCCCTCGGAATGCATATCATGAGCGGGGAAGAGGTGCATACCCCCGGCTCGCTGGTACATATCGTTCATGCGGGCGGGAAGGAGAGCATCTGCGATCGCTATATCAACCACCGCGAGGAGTTTGAGGCTGAGATCGATGCCATCGAAGCCGAGCTGCCCCATATTCCCGAGCAGTACCGTCGCCGCGTGGCCATGGCCCATTGGACCTGCCGCAAGGCCAAGGAATTCGGCGGTCTTGCCATCTATGCCCATCCCTGCTGGTGCCCCAATCGTTATAACGTATCCACCGAGCTGAATGAAATGATGTTCAGCGAACAGATCTTCGATGCCTTCGAGCTGGTGGGCGGTGCGCCCTGCAATAGCCAGCTTGCCGTCTGGCAGGATCAGGCGGCTAAGGGCTATGCTCTGCCCGTTGTCGGCAGCAGCGATTCCCATAACCACGATTTTGATGCCGGCCATTTCGGCCGCCGCTTCACCCTTGTTTTTGCCAAGGAGAACACCACCGAGGCCATTCTCGATGCCATCCGCAGCGGCTATAGCCTTGCCGCCGAGCTTCCCAACGAGAGCGATAGCGATATCCGCTTCTTCGGCGGTTGCCTGCGCCTCAATCTCTTTGCCCACTTCCTCTGGAAGAACTACTTTAATGAGACCTGGCGCCTCTGCGTCGGCGAGGGCATTCTGATGCGCCGCTATGCTGAGGGCGAGGAGGTCGGCGACCTGCTGGCCGCCCTTGCACCCACCGTGGAGAATCACTATAAGAAGTTCTACGGCCTTGCTCCCGCCCCCGAGATCACCGAAGCCCGTAAGGCTTATCTGGATCATTGCCTGGAGGTTCAACTTAATTCCGGACTGACCACCAAGGGCTCCAATCTGTATATCTACGGCGGCAACGAAAACCGCGAATAACCTAATAAAAATGCAGTGTTTTTCAACACTGCATTTTTCTGTATTCTCTCGGTGTTATGCCGCAATCCCGCTTGAAGATGCGGTTGAAATAAGTTACGTTTTCGTAGCCGCAGAGCATGGCGATCTCCAAAACCGTTTGGTCGGTTTTGAGCAAAAGTCTTTTTGCTTGCTCAATGCGGATGCGATTGAGCATCTGATGGAAGCGTTCGCCCGTGTATTTGGTGAAAAGCCTCCCTAAATGTTGCGGATGAACGGCGCATTCCGTTGCCACCGATTCCAAGGTCAGCGGCGAGCCGAATCCCTGCTCCATAATGCGGATCGCCGTTTGCACCGCATGGGGGATCGGTGCGGTGGAGGGCGGCAGTGCTTCGGCAAAGGCGGTGAACTCCTTGGCTAAATGAGCGCCCAATCTTTCCCAAAGGCTTAAGGGATATTTCTGTACCAAGGCATCAACCAACTCTGCCGAAAACCCCTCGCTTATTAAGCGGTCGCAAGAATGGGGCACATCGGTGGTAAAGTTGCTGATGTATAAGACGCCTGCCAAGGTATCGCGGCAGTATAGCGGCACCACCACCTCCTGCACACCATAGGGGCAAAAGGCGGAAAAGGCGGCGCGACTGCCGCGCCGATTGGCGTATTTTTTGCAGCGCAGACAGCGCTTGTAACATTGTGGCTCAGCCTTAACCGTTGAACAAAAAAGTCTGTTTTTCATATAATGATTGCGATGCAATCCAAAACCGTGGGGGATGTCGCCGCAATCAAAAAGGGTGATGCAGGCCCCCGTTGCCTGCTCCCATAATTCAATGGTTTCGTTGAAAGAATCATTTTTATATACACCTCCTTGAACATTTTAGCAAACCGTACGCAAAAATTCAATAAAAAATCCAAAAAGTATAAGAAAATAGTCGGCTATCATGCTATGATAGAAGAGAAAGGAAGTGACCCTTTATGAAGAATTATGACGTAATTGTTGTCGGCGGCGGGTTCGCCGGCTTTGGTGCGGCCTGCGCGGCCGCGAGAGGCGGTACAAAGACGTTGCTGGTGGAGCGCAACGGTTTTCTGAGCGGTGCGGCCTCCGATGCGCTGGTGATTCCGTTTATGCGCTATTTTACCCGCGGTGATAACGTACGGGTCAATGCGGGCCTCTTTGAGGAACTGCAAAACCGCCTGCAGCCCGCTTTTAATAAATCCTATTATCGGGAAGAGGACTTAAAGCAAACGATGGAAACCATCTGCGGCGAATACGGCGTGGAGCTGCTTTATCATACCCAGATCATCGATGCCGTTGTGGAGAATGGAGCGATTACCGTGCTGAAGGCCCATTCGGTCGGCAAAAACTTTGAACTGCGCGCCAAGCTTTTTATCGATTGCACCGGCGATGCCAATCTGGCCGCCATGGCGGGGTGCGGCTATGAGTTGGGCGAAAACGGAACCTGCCAGCCCATGACCCTCTGCTTCCGCCTTTGCAACGTGGATATGGAGGGCTTTTTGGCGATCCGTGATCAGCTGAACGAGCGCTATAAGGAGGATCAGCAAAAGGGACTCATTAAAAACCCCCGCGAAAACGTGCTGTGGTTCAAAACCTGCCTTGATGGCGTGCTCCATTTCAATACAACCCGCATTATTAATGTGGATCCCACCGATCCCATCGAGCTCACCCGAGCCGAGATCGAGGGACGCCGCCAGATTCTGGAGATGATGGCTTTCTTTAAGCGCCATTTCGATTGCTTTAAGGATGCCGAGCTGGTGATGTCAGCGCCCCGTACCGGCGTGCGGGAAAGCCGCCTGATCCATGGTGAATATACCCTTACCGAAAATGATATCTTAGAGGGTAAAAAGTTTGAATCCTCCATCGCCTGCGGCGCCTATGAGGTGGATATCCATAACCCCAACGGAACGGGCACCGTCATCAAAAAGCTTGCCGACGGTGTTTATTATACCATCCCCTATGAGGCGTGTATCGCTAAGGATGTGAAGAATCTTTTGGTTGCCGGCCGATGTATTTCCTCTACCCATTCGGCGCAGTCGGCCTATCGTATCATGCCGATCTGCTGCTGCATCGGTGAGGGCGTTGGCGTAGCGGCCGCCGAAGCGATCAAGAGCGGCGTCTCTGATCCCCGTAAGGTGGATGTCAAGGCCGTGCAGGCCGAGCTTACCCGCTTCAACGCACGTTATAACTAAAAAATGCAGGGGTCGTAAGACCTCTGCATTTTTTAATTAGAGATAATCGTGGGTTTCCATGAAGGCCTTTAGCTGCCTGAAGGCGTTGGCATAATCCCGCGCTAAGGAGACCGGTGATTTTTTGTTGGTCTCAATAAAGTGTGCCTCCAAAACGGCACGGTACTGTTCGATGGAAACCTGCCCGGTCAGCAGGTCAAAAAAGTCGATGCCGAGATGGGCGTTGTAGGGCTGGGTAATGAAGATCGCATCGGTGAAAAGCTGGGAGATGGATTGCTTGCTGGCGGTAGATTGCTTTTCCATATGGCGAATGAACTCCGATTTGATTTGGCGCTTCTTTTTGGTGAAGGCCTCGGTGCAGGTCAGCTTACCGTCGGAGTTGGGCAGATTGGCGAGTGCGTAGTTGCAGCATTGTACTACCAGCTGATTGAAGGAAATGTCTTCGGTTGCGGCAAGCTCTTCCAGTTGTTCGATCAGGAGATTCGGCATACGGATCGTTTTGTTGGACGACTCATTTTTGTGAACAATAAACATGAATATGACCCCTCTCTTTATATGTCATTTCCTGTTTACTATTTTAAACTAAATTGAGGCGTAAAAATACAAGCAAAAATATATTGCAAAAAATATTTGCTTAGAGCTCGATCAGTTCCTTTTCGGCGTTCAGGTAAAAAACGTCGCCGTTATCGTGGCAAACAGCGCTTGCGCTCTCCTCTGCGAGGATGGAAACAGATACGTTTTCGGGATCGTAGCAGGCGGGATAGCCGCCCTCGTTAATAAAGTAAGCAAGGCCGTCGAAGCCGCCGATCAGCGCGCTGACGGGGGAGAAGGAGACCTGCTTGAAGCGGGTTCCGTCCCAAAGAAAAAGCCCGAGGGAGGTTTTTTCTTCGTAGTCGTACCCTTCGGCATAAAGTGTCGTACCCGCCGCAGCGATCGTGCGGAAGGTCTGCTCGGATTCCATGGGCTTGTCCTCGCAGTAAAGACGTCCGTCGGTACCGACGATCCAAAGGGTGTCGTTTAAAAAGGTGAATGACTGCGCCTCAATGGCGGAAAGGGTTTCGGTCTTGTGTCCGTCGCGGGCAACGTATTGTACCCGCTTTTCCATGCTGTTTAAATAATAAAGTCCGTTTTCTGCGGCGTAAAGGCAATCAGCGCGGGCGGGGGAGATCAATACCTGTAAGCCCTTAAAGTCGGCGTAAATGCCGTTTTCGGTGGCAAAATAAGCCGTTTCGCCCGCCGCAGCAACCGCATCCCCGTCCTCTCGCTCGGTATAGGCATGGCCGTTGCTGTAAATGCCGCCGTAGCCCAAAATTGCACCTGCCGCCTCGGGTGCGGCGGCTGCCTCGGGCAGGGGAAGATCAAAGTCGCCGCGGGCGGCGAGCAGCGTCAGCTCATCGGCACCCAAAATGCGGTAGTTTTTCAGCAGGCGGGTGCGGTATTCGGTGCTTTGCGGCTCTTGCTGCAAAATGGCGGTCAGGCAGAGGTTTTCCTCGCTCAGGCAGGTGGCTTCCTCCAATAGAGCGTAGGGATCCGGCTCCGTTTCCCGGGAAAAGAATAGGAAGAACAGCAGCCCCAGTACCAACGCAGCGGCAAGAAAAATTAGAATAATTCGTATTGTTTTTTTATTTTTTATCTCAATCATGCTTCTATCTTAGCATAAAAAATCATAAATTTAAAGAAAAACCTGTCAAAATTTATTGCAATTTCAAAAATATAATGCTATAATTTCTTTGTTTCAAAATTTTATTACATGGAGTGATGAAAAATGGCAATCAATAATGCCTACCTGAATGGTTTGTATGAATCCGTTGAAAAGCGGAACCCCGGCGAAAAGGAATTTTTGCAGGCGGTTTATGAGGTTCTGGAATCCCTGGAGCCCGTTGCTGATCAGCGCCCCGACCTGATTGAAGCAGGCGTCTTCGAGAGAATGGTTGAGCCTGAGCGTATGATCGCTTTCCGTGTGCCCTGGACCGATGATAACGGTAAGGTGCGCGTGAACCGCGGCTATCGTATCCAGTTCAATTCTGCGATCGGCCCCTATAAGGGCGGTATTCGCTTCCATCCTACCGTAAACTTCTCTATTATGAAGTTCCTCGGCTTTGAGAAGACCTTTAAGAACAGCCTCACCAGCCTGCCCATGGGC
>JAFQKO010000085.1 GCA_017396865.1 Clostridia bacterium
CTTGATCAGGAAGATCTCCAAAAGGTTTTTGGTTATCTGGCTTGCTCCGAAGGGTGCATCCTTCAGCATCGACATTTTTTGCAGCAGAGGATCATGCGGATCCTCCATCCGAAAGCAGGAAAGCCCCTCGGTGAAGAGGGAAGAGAGCAACCCCTTTTCCTCGGCATCCAGCCGAAAGATCTTGCCCTCAAATTGCTTCATAGCGCGGCTTTTGCATTCAAAGGTAATGATACTAACGTTGGGTGGGGTGCTGTTGTTGCCCGAAAGATTGTGGAATTCGTTGGGCTTGTGGAAGGTCATTTCGCCGCTTTTGAGAACAAAGCGGTTTTTGTCGGCGGTGCAGATCATCTCGCCTTTGTCGATGTATACCATCTCCCAAAAATCGTGCCGCTCGCCCTCGTAGCAGAAGTTCTTGGAAAGCTCCATGTAGAAAAGGGTAATAATGCTTTCTACGTTAAAGACCTTCTCAAAGCGTACTTTTGTAAAATTATTCTCCACATTTTCACCCCATTACCCGATTTTACACTTATTATATCCGATTTTGCGTTCCTTTGCAATAGCCTTTTTCGGTATAATAAAATCATAAAAATAAACAAGGAGGTTTTCCCTATGTATACCGTATTGGTTTTATCTTGCCACCCCGATGATATGGAGATTGCCTGCGCGGGAACGCTTTTGAAGTGTAAGGCCCGCGGCGACCGTGTGGTCGTCTGCCACCTTTCCAGCGGCAATCTCGGCCATGTGATCATCCCGCCCGATGAGCTTACCGAGATGCGTGCCAAGGAGGCGGAACGCAGCGCAGCCATCGGCGGCTTCGAGATCATCCATTCCAGCTTCGATGATCTGGCGATCTATGATAACAATAAAGAGGCCCGCGACGCCGTTGTGGACGTCATTAAGCAGGTCAACCCCGATTTTATCATCACCCACGCACCCAACGACTATATGCCCGATCATACCGCCGTTTCCCGCTTGGTGTTTGATGCCAGCTTCACTGCCACCCTGCCCAATTACCATACCAAGGTGGAGGGTCATGCCCGCTTGGTGCCGATCTATTATATGGATACCCTCGCAGGGGTGAATTTCAACCCCACCGAGTACGTGGACGTCTCCGAGTATATTGATACCAAGCTGGAGATGCTCAACTGCCATGAATCCCAGATCGTTTGGATGCGGGATCACGATAATATTGATTTCCCCGACATGGTGAAAACCTGCTGTCGCTACCGCGGCTTCCAGTGCGGCGCTGAATACGCTGAGGGCTTCACCCAATGTCAAGTTTATCTTAAAGGAACAACCAAGAGATTATTACCGTAAAGGAGAAAGATTATGAACTTTAATTCTACCGTTAAAGGCTCTGCCCTGGAGGGCTTCTATCCCGCAGGCTGGGATTTTGAAAAGATCGATGCCTGCATCGATGCACCCGAAACCATCTGCGACCGTCAACCCCAATGGAATAAGGATTTCACCCCCATCAAGTGCGATAACCTCGCCGAGTTTGAAACCTATATGGGCCATGAGATCGCCCTGCAGATCAAGCTCGCCAAGGAGCGCGGCGAAAAGGTCGCCTTTATTCTGCCCGTTGGCCCGATGGGAATGTATAAGTGGGTCGTGTTCTTTATTAAGGAGTGGGGCATCTCCTGCGACCACGTTTATACCTTCAATATGGACGAATGGGCCGATGGCGAGGGCAATACCCTGCCCAGCGACAATCCGGGCGCATTCCAATACGCCATGGAGCAGGCGCTGTTCAATCCCTTGGGCGAGCTGACCGTTCCTAAGGATCAGCGCAATTTCGCCACTAAGGAAAACCTGCCCACCTATCCCGAAAAGATCGCTGCCCTGAAAAAGGAAGGCGCCCGGCTGGTGCTGATCTTCGGTATCGGCCGCA
>JAFQKO010000010.1 GCA_017396865.1 Clostridia bacterium
CTCATGCCGCCCTCCAGCCGCATAAAGCCGGTGGCGAAATCCTCCACGTTGAACTCCTTATAGTCATACTTACGGGGGGAGAAGGCGCCGGTATACGCGCCGCTCTCGGCAAGGCTCAAAAGGATATCCTCGCCTTGGTTGGCGATCTTGGTATAGGTACTGCCCGAAACGGCCTCCACCTTTTTATCGCCGACGATCCACAGCAGGGAATCGATCAGGTGAACGCCCAGATCGCAGAAGGGACCGCCGAAATTATGCTCCTTCATATGGAAGAAGCCCCAGGTGGGGATGCCGATGCGGCGGATAAACTCGATATCCGAGAAATAGACCTCGCCCAGCTCGCCGCGGTCGACCAGCTCCTTGGACTGCATCATATAATTGCGCCATCTCATGCACTGGCAGGGAAAAAGCTGTTTGCCGCAGGCCTTGGCGGTGGCCCACATCTCCTCCACGTCGGAAACGCTCAGCCCCATCGGCTTTTCGCAGGCAACGTGTGCGCCTGCCTGCAGAGCCTTGATCGTCCATTCCTTATGGTACATATTGGGGGTGCAGACCGCCACGAAATCGGGCTTTTCGGCATCCAGCATCTCTTGGGGATCTTGATAATAGTTGGGAACGCTGTGCCGCTTGGCAGTCTCCGCCGCCACCTCCTCGCGGATGTCGGCAACAGCGACCACCTCCACAAGGCCTTCCGCTCTCAATTCGTTCAGCGCGGGAAAATGGGCGCTGTTGGCGATCATGCCGCATCCGATCACCGCTACTCTTAATTTACTCATCCTTCAAACTCCTCTGCTTCTTCGATCTTTCCGCTCTCGCAGGAGCGGCGGCCTGCATCAAAGGCGGCCATCACCTTCATATTAAAATCCAACTGCAACAGCTCGTGGAGCGGCGCACCCTCCTGCAGGTGGCGCACCACGTTCTCTGCCATCGTTTCACAGGGCTCCTCGGCGGTATTATATACCTCGTCGGGGTCGGGGGAGGGCTGATAGCGCAGCAGCTCCCGATAGACCTTGACCTCGGGGGCAAAGCGGTCGGCCACGATGACACCCTCGGTGCCGTAAACGATGGGGCCGGTGGGGATCTGGCCGTTACTCATGGTCGACCAGGAGCCCTCGATCAGCCCGATGGCATCCCCAAAATCGATGGTGAAGGTGGAATAATCCTCCACGTCGGAGAAGGGGAGGAAGAAATTCTTTTTCATCCCGCTGACCCGCTTGGCCACCTTGCCGGTAAACCAGGTGGTGAGCACACAGCCGTAGCCGGCGTAGTCGCTGATGGAGCCGCCGCCCCGCTCCTTGCTGTACCACCAGAATTTCGACATTTCCTCCTCGGTATATTGCCCCACCGCATGAGGGCCGCGGGTGGAGGGGCTGCGGTAATGCACCCGCAACACCTTGCCCACCGCGCCGCTGTCGGAAAGCGCCTTGGCCTTGCGGAAGGCGGGGAACCAGGCAATGGGCCAGTTGATCATCAGCTCGGCTGTGCTCCTTTGGGCGGCGCGGTACATCCGCTTGGCGTCCGCCATATCCAGCGCCATCGGCTTTTCCGCCAGCACGTGGATGCCCATCCCCAAAAGCTCCTCCACCACATCGGCGTGGGCCTTGATGTCGGTATTGATGACGGCGAGATCGACCCCCTGCGCCAGCAGTTCTTTATAATCCTCGAAGATCTTGCCGTCGAAAAAATCGTATTTCTTGGGAGTGACGGCGCGGTTTTGATGCTCCTCCTCGGTGAAGGGGCAATAATCGGCGGTGCCGACGATCTCAACCGCCTCGGAATGCTTGGCAAAATCCCGCGACATATTACTCAGATGGACGTGCGCCCAGCCAATAAAGGCAACCCTTAATTTTTTCACAGCGTAAGCCCTCCCTCAAAGGTGGTTTCCAGCGCAACGGTCGTTCCTTTTTCCAGCGCCTCGGGGATCTTGGTCATGATCTCCAAAATATGGCGGGCGTGCTCGGCGGAAAGGAGCGGCTTACGGTTGCCCTCGATGGCCTCCACCAGATCCCGCAGGCAGCAGCACTGGCTATTGAGCTTTGCGGGGGGATCGACGTTCTTCATGGGGGTGATCCAACCGCGTATTCCCAGCTCGGGGCGGTCGATATAAACCTCCGGCTCGGGGTTGGTCATATAGGGCTTGGTGAAGGAGACGGTGCCGTTTTTCCCAAAAATTTCAAGCTGGGGCGCGCGGCTTGCCTTCTCGCAAAAGCCCGAATCCACCACCGCCATTCTACCCTCGCCGTAGTCGAGGGTGATGACGTACTGATCGGGGATCAGGTCGGTTTTGATCTTTTTGCCGTCGAAGCGGCCGGAACGGACGGTGCGCTCGGGCATCATCACCTTGGCCATGCAGGCGATCGCCTTGGCAGGGCCGAACAGGGAGGTTACGATCTGTAACCCATGAACCCCCATATCCACCAGCGCACCCGCGCCCGGCTCAAAGAACCAGGAGGGGTCCGCGTCCCGAAATTGGAAATACTCGGGGCCGCCGTGGGAAACGTTGCACTTGGCATAGAAGGGCTTGCCGATAGCGCCCTCGCGAATAAGGCGCTTGGCCACGTTCAGGTCATAGCGCATGGGATGGATCGGTGCGCAGGCAAACTGAACCCCCATTTTTTCGGCCAGCTCGATCTGCTCGGTGAACTGCTCCACGGTGGGAGCGGCGGGCTTTTGGGAGATGAGATGCTTGCCGGCCTTCAAAATTGCCATGTTGATCTCATGGTGGGCCTGAATAGAGGCGGCATCAATGGCGATCTCGAAATCGCACTTTTCAATCAGCTCATAAACGCTCGTATAGTACCGCTCCACACCAAACCGTGCGGCAGCCTTCCGGGCGCGCTCCTCCACGATATCCACCACCGCCACACACTCGGCGTGGGTCTCCTTTGCAATGTTCGGCAGATACTGCCCGCAGCCGAAGCTGCCGCAGCCAACCACTGCTACCTTCCAGATCTTTTTGCTCATGGGATCACCTCATTTTAGAATTTTCTTGTTTACATTGTAAAATTTCCTGCTATAATAGTAAATACAAAATCTGCGCATTTTTGTGCACAATATTAACATTTGACAGGAGAGACCTGCATGCTCTACCAATTAGAACTTCGCGATTTTCCCACGATTACCCGCTATTACTCGGTGGTTCGCAACACCGTTTGGCAGATTACCGACAAGGATCATATATTAATCATCTTCCGAGAGGGGCGCTGCCGCATCTCCATCGACGGCAACGACTATGCCTTGAAGGAGGGGGACGTTTTTTTCATTCCCGCAGGCCATTCCTATACCCGCCGCCCCTACGGGGAGGAGCTTTGCACCATGACCTATATCCACTTTTCCATTCCCGCTCCCTTTGAGCAGGTAAGCGCCGAGGAAGCGGCGCAGGCGCAAACGGCAGATAAGGAGCGGCTGAATTTAGAGATCTTAAGCGGTGAGACCCGCCTTTCCTATTCCAACACCTTGTATCTCCGCAACCGAACCGCCTGCGATGCCGAGGAGCTGCAGAGCATTCTCCATGGCATCAATCTTTTTTCGGCCAAGCGGAATCTGCTTTGCTCCCTGCAATCCTCGCTGGCGCTCTGCAATCTGCTGCTGATGCTTGCCCAGCGCACCGCCGAAAGCCTCGGCGGCGATACCTCCCTGCGCAAGGGGGCAAAGGTGCCGCCCCAACTGCGCCGCGCCATCGGCTATATCACCCGCCATTATGCCGAGCCCATCCGATTGGAGGAGCTGGCCGATTATTGCAGCCTCTCCAAGCAACAACTCATCCGCCACTTCAAGACCCATATGAACACCACCCCGATCCAATATCTCACCGACTACCGCTTGGCGCGCGCCAAGGAGCTGCTTTTCTTCCAGCCCCAGCTTTCCATCAAGGAGATCGCCGCGGAGCTGGGCTTTGAAAACCAGCGCTACTTCGCCCGCGTTTTCGCCAAACACAACCACGAGACCCCCTCCCACTACCGCGACCGCACCCTCAACTACGTTCCACCCCAAAAACAAAAGGAGCTGTAGAGGCACCCTCCGTAAGGAAGGTGCCTCTACAGCTCCTTTTATTTTATAATGCTCTGAAATTTTTAGTGCGGTGGAAGGTGGAATTCCACCCTTTTATTTTCGGTTCAGTCCTTTTCTATAGTCCCCTGCGCTTTGGCCCATCAAACTTTTAAAGACCCTGCAAAAGCTTTTGGTTTCCGAAAAGCCCGTTTCGCGGGCGATCTTCTCAATGGGATCGCTCCCCTCCCGCAGCAAAAGGCAGGCAATCTCGACCCGATGGCGATTGAGGGTATGATGGAAGGTATCGCCGGTGATGGTTTTAAAAAGCTTGCAAAAATTGCTTTGGCTATAACCGCAGGCGGCGCTGATCTCCTCAATGCTCAAAGGCTCATAATAGCGGTTATAGATGATCTCCAGCGCCGTTTCGATCTTTTTGAGATCAGAGGTACTGCGATTCTTCGGCGCATCGGCGGGCGCGCGGTCGATTCTCTGCAGCAGCAGCGCACCGATCCGATAGAGATTTCCCCGAACGGCAAGCTCGCTGAACTCCGCGCGGGCGGTATACAGCGCCGCCGTTTCATAAAGGAGCGCCGTTAATTCGCTTTGCTCCAGCTCGCTTTTCCGATAGATCAGGCAGCTTTGCTTTTGCTCGGTAAACACCTCAAAAAAGGAGCCCAGCAGCCCATAGCCCACCTCGACGGTCAGGCACCTGCAGTCATGATTTCCGGGCGGCACCTCATGGCCGACCATCGGCAGGATCACCGCCAGATCCCCCGCTTCCAGCGTGAAGCGCTTGCCCTCGCAGACGATATCGAAGCGCCCCTCCAGGCAAAAGCTCATCTCGATCTCGGGATGGCAATGGTTCTCAAAGGCGGCGGCACACCCGACCGAAATGAAATAGGGCTGATTGCCCATCAGCAATTTTTGGTAAAGCAATTTCCATCCCCCCTGATAAACAGTATATAATATCAAAAAATATTCTGCAACCGTTTTGTGAATTTTTGGGAAATTTATAAGAAAAACAGGTCTGTTTTTCTCGCATACGGTATGCTATGATAAAGAAAAAGGAGGCGCATTTTATGAACCAATTTCAATGCGGCGTTGCCCGCGCTGTCATCACCCCCGCGGTCGGCGGTCAGCTATACGGCTACCGTCCCGACATTTTTTCCGAATCGGTAGCGGATGATCTGACGGTTACTGCATTCTACCTTGAGCAAGGCAATCGGAAAGCGTTGCTTTTGAGCGCAACGGTCTGCCTGATTCAAACCGCCCTTTCCCGAGAGATCCTCGCGCAGATTGAGCAACGGTTCGGGATTCCGAAAACGAGCTGCATCTTAAGCGCCACCCACACCCATTCCGGCCCCAACACCGCAGGCCAGGTCGGCTGGGGCGACATCGACCGCACCTATTGCAACGAGATCTTCCTCCCCGCCATCCTGAAGGCGACCGAGCAGGCGATCAAAAGCGCCGTTCCCGCCCGCATGGGGGTTGCCCGCGGAGAAAGCCTTGTTGGCATCAACCGCCGCGAGCTCAACGAAAACAACGAGCTCAAGCTCGGGCAAAATCCCTGGGGCAGCTTTAATCCCGAGATGACGATCCTTGCCTTTGCCGATCATAGCGGGGCGCCGATCGCCAACCTGATCCACTACGGATGCCACGGCACGGCGGCAGGCCGCAACCATGAGATCACCCGTGATTGGAGCGGTGCCATGATCGACGCGCTGGAGCAACACAGCGGCGGCATCACCGCCTTTTTCAACGGCCCCGAGGGAGACGTTGGACCGCGGCTCTCCAACGGCAAGACCGTTGGCGACTTAAGCTACGTTCACGAGCTGGGAGCAATCGCGGCGGCCGACGGCCTGCGCATCTTTGATCAAATTGAGAGCTATGCCGACGTAACCCTTTCCACCTCCCATAAAGCCCTTTCCATCCCGCTCCGAAAGCGGCTCGGCCGCGAAGAGGCCGCCGCCCTGCTGGAGCAATACAAAAGCGAGACGGTCAACCGCAAGGGCATGATGCGGGATCATTTTGAAGCGGTGGTGCGCTCCTATGAGGAGGACTTTAGCGATCAGCCCGCCGCCGCGATGGAGCAGACCCTCATCGCCCTCAACGAGATCGTTTTCGCCTCCTTCCCCTATGAGCTCTTTTCCGAGATCGGCCTGCGGATCGACCGCGCCGCCGAGCAAAAGGTGCTCTCCCTCTCCAATGCCAACGGAAGCGAGGGCTATTTCATCACCAAGGATGCCGTCTGCCGCGGCGGATACGAGGTGGAGATGTTCCTCTACGGGCACCTCCAGCCCTTCGACGAGGATGCCGACTTTTATCTGATGCAGGAAACGGTCAACCACATTCAATCATTAAAGGAGTAATTTAAAATGTATAGAATCGGTCAAGAAGAACTGGATGAGCTGAAAAAGGTCATCGAAGCAAGAGATTTATTCAAGGTCAATAAAGGACTGCGGACATCGGAGCAGGTGGAGCATAAGCTGAAGGCGCTTTTCCACACCGAATACCCCATCTTTATGACCAGCGGTCATGCCGCCCTCACCTCGGCGCTGATCGGGATGGGCATCGGGCCGGGGGATGAGGTCATCGTTCCCGCCTATACCTACATCGCAACGGCGATGGCGGTGGTGGCGGCGGGCGCCATCCCCATCATTGCCGAGGTGGACGACACCCTCACCCTTTGCCCCGTTGATACCGAG
>JAFQKO010000086.1 GCA_017396865.1 Clostridia bacterium
GGTATCGGCCCCCGCAAAAGCCTTATCGCTCAAAAGAACGGCGGATTTCGCCCCCAAACGGGTCAGCCGCCGCAAAAGATCGGCGGTCTCGGGGGTGCCCATGCTCAAAAGGGTTACCTCCCCTTCGGGGATGCGAAGGGCGGCTTCGTAGGCGGCGGCATCAAAGGGGCCGAGCTCGCCGTCCAAGCCTCTTCGCAGGCAAACGACGATCTTCATATCTTCACCTCGCCGTTCACGATAACATTTTGGACCTGCAATTTCCCGTCCACGATCACCAGATCGGCATCCTTGCCCATCTCAATGCTTCCTTTGCGATCCGCAATTCCCATCCGCTTGGCGGGAGAAAGGGAAAGCAGCTTGGAGGCCAGCGATATCGGCAGACCGTAGAGACTGCAAAGGGTGCGCAGGCAACGGTCCATGGTGGCGATGCTGCCCGCAAAGCTGGAGCGGTCGGGGAGCTTGGCAACCCCGTCCTCTATGATAACGTCCGTGCCGTTTTTTAGGCTGCCCAGCTTGCCCTCCTTCAGATCGGTGCCTGCGATGCGGGTAGCGTCGGTGATGACCGAAACCCCGTCTGCACCGTTGATCTTAACCGCCAGCATCAGCTCGGGCTTGGGAATATGGCAACCGTCACCGATCAGCTCCACGGTGACATCGTCGTTCAAGTAGGTGGCCTCTACCACACCGCCGTAGACCGTCTGCCCCCGCTTGCGGTGACTGCTGACGGCATTATAGAAGTGGGTCACGTGGGAAAAGCCCCATTGATAGGCCTGCTCTGCCTCCTCGGCGGTGGCATCGGTATGGGCAACGGCGGCGATAACCCCTGCCGCACGCATCTGCTTGGCAAATTCTTCGATGCCCGCAAGCTCGGGTGCGGCATCCCAACGCAGGATCGTGCCCTCGGCGCGGTTCAGCAGGCGGGCGGTTTCCGCTTCATTGGGATCCCGCATACTGCCCGCTTTTTGCGCGCCGCGGCTCTGGGCACCGCCGCCCGCAAAGTAGGGGCCTTCCAAATGCAGGCCGCCTGCCAGCGGTGCATAGGGACTTTTTTCTTTAAACGCAAGGTAGGCGTCGATGAAGGCGTTGAGCTCCCCCTCTGCGGCGGTCATCGCCGTGGGGTAGAGGAGGGTGGTGCCGTGCTTTAAATGGGCGGCGACCGCCTGCTCAAAGGCTTCGGGGGTGGCATCCATAAAGTCGGCACCCCCGCCGCCGTGAACGTGCAGGTCAATAAAACCCGCAAGGAGGTAGCCCCCCTTGGCATCGAGGCTTTGGGCGGCTCCTCCCCGGAAATCGAGGGCGGCGATCCTGCCGCCCTCCAATAATACGTTTTGCGGTTCGGTTACGCGGTCGGCTAAAACGACCCGCGCATTCTCGATCAAAAGGCTCATCTTATTTGTTGTAGACCCGAATTTCAGAAACGGGGCAAGCGGTTGCCACGGCGGCGGCATATAGCTTGGCATCGGGATGGTTTTGGAACAAGGAGCAGGGCACAAAGGCGGTCACGGGCCCATGAAGCACCTTACGCAGGGCGGCGGCATTCCAATCGCGAGGCATACACATCCGAACCTTTTTGGCCATGAACATCTCCTTCATGCCGACGGTGATGCAGTTTTCGGGGATGGATTCGATATTCGCGCCGCAGTTCATAAAGGCATTGATGGTGCGGGTCTCGCGGGTGACCTTCAGGATGCGGGTGGGGCGGGCGGCAAATTCCTCGGGGGTGACGTTCTCGCCTGCCTCGGGGGGCTCGTTGAAGGCGTAGTGGCCGTTGATGCCAACGCCGCCGAATA
>JAFQKO010000087.1 GCA_017396865.1 Clostridia bacterium
CCTTGATCTCATCGGGATAATCATATACGTCATAGAGCAGCTCCTGGGTACCGCGCAGAGAAGCGATGATATCCAGAATACCGCCGATATCGGTAACGGAGAAATGAACACTCGGATCGGTCAGGAATTTATTTTGCGTCCGCAAAATGTTTTGCCACATTTCGCTGTTTTCATTAAACTCAATATTGGGCAGATCCTCCCAGTCCTCGATGATGGGGCGGCGATCCAGCCAAATGGTATTAGGACCGAGATCGTAGTTGCCGCCGATACAGGCGGAAAGGCAGCCCGGGCCGAAGTCGGTAAACAGCATGGGGACGGCATCACCCACAAAATCGGTATTCTCCCGATAATGGCGGAAACGATTCAGCACATACTCCCCATCCAGCCATCTCTGTTCCAGACTCTCGGCTTTCGGAAATGAAGTTGCCCCCTGCTTGGGACCGACGAGGTTCAAAACCGGGCGGTCGGTATTCGCCCGATTCCAGAACTGCTCGTAACGATCAAGCCGATCTTTATATTGTTCATTAAAGTTCATGGTGCTCCCCCTTATTTGCAGAGCTCAACAGCAGCATCGGCTGCGCTGGCAGCATCGGAGGTATAGCAATCGGCACCGATCTTTGCGGCAAAGGCTTCATTGACGGGAGCACCGCCGACCATGATCTTCACCTGATCGCGAACACCGGCTGCCTCGGCCGCCTTAACGACCTCTGCCATAACGTCCATGGTGGTGGTCAGCAGAGCGGAGCAGCAAATAACCTGGCAGTTCTGCTCGATGGCGGTCTGCACGAAGGTTTCGGCAGGAACGTCGGTACCGAGGTCGATAACCTCAAGGCCCTTACCTTCCATCATCATCTTAACGAGGTTCTTACCGATATCATGGAGGTCGCCCTGCACGGTACCGATGCAGACCTTACCGCTTGCCTGCACGCCCTGAGCCAGCAGATGGGGCTTCAGAACCTGCATACCCATGTTCATGGCGCGGGCGGCAACCAACACCTCGGGAACGTATACTTCGTTGTTCTTGAACTTTTCGCCGATGATGTTCATACCGTGCAGCAGGCCACCGTTGAGGATCTCCTCTACGTTTGCACCTGCCTCGATGGCGTTGGCTACCAGCTCTTTAACGATCTTTGCTTTACCCTTCTGAAGGTTTTCGGAAATTTCTTGAATGATTTGCATTTTTAGTTCTCCTTTTTCTTTTTTCGTTTGTTGTCTGTATTGCGAGGGGGTCGTCCCCGTCGTTTCATGAAATACACGGTAAAAGGACGGAACATCCCGCAGGCCGCAGCCTGCAACAATCTCCTCCACCGTTTGGTCGGTTGCCGCCAGCAGGCGGCAGGCATGGCTGATCCGCAGATTGCGCAGATAGCCCGAAAAGCTTTCGCCGATCAATCGCTTAAAGAGTCGGCTTAAATAAGATTCGCTGACAAACAGCGTATTGGCGATGGCCTCCAAGGTCAGCTCCCGATCGGTAAAACCATCGTTGACCATCCTCAATGCAGAATTGACCAGGATCCATTCCCGCGGCTGAACATTCGGAATATTCTTGATCGCATCGGTGATGTAGCGGCCGACGGTGATCAGCATCAGCGCCAGATCGGCGCGCACCGCCTCCTTCCATTCATGGCGATGCTCGGCCATCTCACGCCCGATGGCGGTATCCAACCGCTCGATCTCCTTACGGGTCACGGTCGTGAGCATCGCATAGGCAACGGCGGCATTATCGCCAAACACGCCGTGGCAATAGCAGGGCTCATAGGAGAGAGCGTATTTTTCGTCCAGCCACTCCTTGGGGTCAAAGAGCAGACGGCGCAGCACCAGCCCCTCCTCCGACGGCTCATAGCCATGCACCACATCGGCATTCACGATATAGATATCGCCCGCGCTGCAGGGGATCTCCTGATCCAACACGCGATGGATGCCGCTGCCCGAGAGCACCATACTGATCTCGGGAACAGAATGGCTGTATAGCGGCAATACCTCCGCAGAGCGGCTGAGCGATTCATTTTCCAACCGAATCGGCTTTTGATCAACCATTAAAACTTGATCTCCTTGATTTTTTCGGCATAATACTGCACCAGTTCATATTTCGAGCCGGGCATCAGGCGATGGTCGGGGCAAGGAATGAAGCCGCCCATGGCCGCCAACCGCTGCATCCGCTCAAGCTCTGCATCCACAGCCGCCTTATCCTTACGCAGTGCGGTTTTATCCATACCACCCACACCCAGCACTTGGTTACCGAATCTTTGGCGGGCGGGCTCAAACTGATCGCCCCAAACACCGACCTCGATGGGAAACAGCGTATTAACCCCGTTTTCCACCCAGGTGGATTGGATCTTTTCGGTAACACCGTCGCAATCCAGGCTGACGATGTCGATCCCGTATTGGTGGCAGAGATCAACTCTCTTTTTATAATGCTTGGCGCACAGCTCATCGAACAGTTCGGGGTTGAGCAACGGGCCGTTCTTAAAGCAGATATCCTCCCAAAAATGGGCGAAATCGAATTTCAGACCCAGCTTCAGCACCGCCTCGGCGACCTGATACTGCATCTCGGCATAGGCATCCACGATGTCGGCGAAGAGCTCTTCATCCTCATCATATATCAGGTAGCTCATGCCCATCACCGAGACCATATCCCGAATATCGCCCATCACGCTGCCGAGACGAAGCCCGACAGGACGGTCGCCTGCGCTTTTGGCGGCATACGAGGCACGAATCTGCGCTTCATCGATACGGTCGGCCGAAAACTGCATTTTCGGCAAAAACTGCTCTTCAAAAACCTTGCGATCCTTCAGCAGATAATCATCCTCCGAGGGAATAGAGGTCACACCGGGTTTCACGCGCTCGATGATCCCATCTTCGTTCAAAACCCGTTGGGTTCCGTCGGGCAAGGTTTCCAGCACCGTTCTTTCAAAGGGAGGAAAAAGGCCGGCGTTTCCCTTTATGGTATTGGCCCAGTTGAAATCCCAGCCGAGCAAGCGGTCGAGTTCCCGATCCGCTTCGTTGGAATCCCGATGATTGCGGGCAAGTTCTTTCGAAAAATGCCCCTGCTCCGCCCATTCATACAGCAACTCCCGCCAATAGCCGAAATGGACGGCGGGCATACGGTCGACCGGTTTAAAATGAAGCAGGTTCATAGTACGTTCTCGATTGGTCATAGTCCAATCCTCCCCATTTTAGTAATTCTATTCTATCATCTTTTCCCGATTGGTTAAATAGGGTTTTCTTTCCTCTTTTTTCAATACGGGCAAAAATACCACATAGAGCAGTTACAGCAAGATTTCCGTGTTGGTGCCGTAAAAGATATCACTGCGGCCTGAAATGCGCTTGAAGAAATCCTCCAAGCGTTGCCAATAACTGCTGTCGTAGTCCATTTCATAGGAATGGCCCCAAATATAGAATAGTTGCGGAGTCTCGGGCTGCAGGGCGATAAACCGATCGCAAAGCTCCTCCATCCTTTCCCATTCCAGATGGTAAACGGTAGGATTAAACCGATAGAGGTTTTCCTGCAGTTCAAAGGAATAGGTACTCTTAATGGTGCGGGCATAGCGAACGCCGGTATGCGCGCGTATCAACTCCGCCACCCGATCATCGTTGTTGACACCGCCGCCGGGATAGGCCATCCCCTGCACCTCATAGCCCACTAAAGCCGAGAGGTTTTTGCGATCCTCCTCCACCTGACGGATGACCTCCTCGTCGGTTTGCTTGGGCAGGCTGGGGTGGGTTAGGGTATGGGCGGCCACCTCATGCCCCACATAGATCTTTTGAACGTCCTCGGGCTTGATTTTATAATGGGCGATCCGTTGCCCTTCACGCATCAATAAGCCGCCCTTACCGAGCAGCTCGGAATTCAGATTAAAGGTACACTTCAGCCCATAGCGGTTGAGCAGCTCGATCAGATGCACATCCTGAAGAACACCGTCGTCGTAGCTGAAGGTGACCGCTTTCATTTTACCGTTCCACATAGGGTAAACAAACGAATCCAAACCTGTTTCAAAAAGGCGGATTTTCGTCCTCTCCTCG
>JAFQKO010000088.1 GCA_017396865.1 Clostridia bacterium
CTTTACCGAGATCTTCGGTGCCAAGGAGGACGACATCTGCAACAGCAAGGAGCAAACGATCACCAACGGTGAGCAATGCTACCGCATCCAAGGCACCCGCTATGCCCAATCCCTCCGGCTTCGGGGCGGCACGGCATTATACACCTACGAGGACGGCACTCCTGCCATCGTCAGCCATCGTTACGGCAAGGGGCAGGCAATCCTCACCGGTGTTAATTTAGGTCATTCCTATTCCGAGGGCTCGCTGCTCGGCGACGACGTTTCTGCCGAGGAAAAGCAGGCCTCGCAGGCCCCCAAAGGGATCGTATTCGAGCTCTGCAAAGAGGTTGGGCTGCGGCCAAACTACTGCTCGGCCAAGGACGTGAAGGTTACCATCCTGCGGCATCAAAGCACCCTGCTGATCATTCTGATCAACAGCGCCGCCGATAACCGCACAGGATCCATTGCCCTGCCCGCCGCCTGCAGCCGCAGCCAAACGGTATACGGAAGCTGCGACCATTCCCTCAACGCTCAAACCCTTCCTTTTTCCATCGAGGGTAACAAAAGCACCGTTATACGGCTGGAGATTTAACTTAAAAAGGCTTGATCGAACGATCAAGCCTTTTTCGTCATTTATATTAAGAAGATCATGGGAGCATTTCATCAATAACCCCTGCAATCTCTTGGGTTGCGCAGATATTGAAGGTATATTTCTTTCCCTTCTTACTGCTGTCACACAGGTAATAGCTTTTCTCTGCATTTTTCAGCATCGCTTTTCTTACCGCAACCTCCTGCTCGGAAGAATCGCTAATCATCCCGTTTTCCATATATCCCCTGCTGGAAAAGAAGAAGAGATCCGCATTCAGGTTCGCGATAAATTTTTCGGCTTCACTGCCCACGTACGCAATCGAATATTTTAAAAGCAGACCGCCGGTACAATAATTCTTAATATTCCTCTCACCGAGCCGAATGGATGTTTTGGGGCTGTTTGTGATCACAACAAGATCGCGGAAGTTTTCCAAATACGGAATCAAATACGAAACGGTGGAAGACGCATCCATAAAGATCACATCCCCGTCTCGAATCAGCTTGGCGGCTTTTTGGGCGATAATTTTTTTGGAGGCATTATTCTGATCCTCCCGAAACATCAGCGGAATCTCCGCGTCTGAGGTCTCGCGCAAAACAACGCCGCCATGGGTTCTTTGCACCTTCCCCTGCTCTTCCAAAACACTTAGATCTCTGCGAATTGTCGGCTGGCTTACGTAAAGCATTTTGGCCAGCTTGCTGACGCTGATGCTTTTACTCTTTTCCAATATCTGCAGAATCTCTTTCTGCCGTTCCAAATTATACATAGGCTCCCGCTCCCTTTCGTTTATTTTCGTTTTTGATCGAATATGCGTATAAAATATGATTCTTTCTCATATGCACCGCCGTTTATTGCATTTTTTGTTCGTTTTTCTTATCATAACATAAAGAAACGAAAAAAGAAAGATTATAATTGCACAAACCATTCGAGGAGAGATCCTATGAACAGAAAAAAATTGATCGCACCTTCCATCATGTGTGCACCGCTGCTCGCGGTCGGTGATTGCTTGAAACAACTGGAGCAATGCGGAACAGATCTGATCCATATCGACATTATGGACGGCAGCTTTGTTTCCAACTATACTTTGGGAACAAACTTTGTTCGTGCGGTTAAAAATGCAACCTGCATTCCCATTGATCTTCACCTGATGATCGAGGATCCGGAAAAGAAATTGGATTGGTTTGATTTCGGAGAAGGAGACTATGTATCGGTTCATTACGAAGCAAGCCGCCATTTAAACAAAGCGCTGGCCGCCATTCGCGCCAAGGGTGCAAAAGCAATGGTGGCGCTCAACCCCGCAACGCCGATCTGCTTGCTGGACAGCGTGCTGGAGGATTGCGACGGCGTGCTGCTTATGACGGTGAACCCCGGCTTTGCAGGGCAAGCCTTGGTAGAATCTACCCTGAAGAAAATCCGCAACCTGCGCAACTATTTAGACCATGCAGGCTACAGCCACATTGAAATCGAGGTAGACGGCAACGTAAGCTTTGAAAATGCGAAGCGAATGCGTGAAGCGGGCGCCGACATTTTTGTGGCAGGTACGTCCAGCGTATTTTCCAAAGATGCTTCCATTGCCGAAAACACCCAAAAGCTCCGAACCATCATTGAATAGATCA
>JAFQKO010000089.1 GCA_017396865.1 Clostridia bacterium
CGGCCAGCTCGGTGCAGTTATAGAAGGTATAGGGCTCGATGGCGGTGATGCCCTCGGGCAGGTTCAGCTTGGTAAGCTTTTTGCAGTTATAAAAGGCATAGGAGCCGATGGATTTGATGGTTTCGGGAAGGGTAACCCCCTCCAGATCGGCGCGATTCTTAAAGAGGTTATCGCCCAGCGCAACCACCTTTTTGCCGCCCAAAGCGGCAGGGATCTCGATCACGGTATCGGTGCCGTTATAGGCGTTCAGCTTGACACCGCCTTCAGTCTCCTCCACGCTCCAATCCTCGGCAACGGCATGGCCGCAGACGGTGCAGATATCATTTGCATAAACGTGGTGGGATTTATCGGTGCGGGTGATGGCGCAAACAGCATCGCACTCTTTACAGGCATAGCCGGTATAGCCAAACAGCCCGCAGGCAGGCTCACGGCTGCCCGCAGCGGCGGTATGAAAATGGTCGGTCAGATCATCGTTATAAGAACCGATCACGTTGACCGCCGCCAGCTCCTCGGCGGTACCGAGGAAGAAGGCGTGCTCCAGATCGCAGCCGTTAAAGGCACGATCCTCCACCGTTTTAACGGTGGACGGAATCACGATGTTTTTATTATGGGTATAAGCCAAAAGATCGGCACCAATCGTCTCCATCCCTTCGGGAAGAACGATGGTTTCACATTGCACAAAGGCGAAAGCATAATAATCGATGCTCTGCGTGACGGTTGGAAAATAAAAGACATCCTCCATATTAGTACCGTAAAAGGCATAGGAACCGACCACATCAAGGGTATCGGGCAGAATAATCGTGCCGATATCCTCGTTGCGATAAAATGCATAGGCGCTCACCGTGCGAACGGTATCGGGCAGGATGACCTTCCCCGCCTTACAATCCTGAAAGGCCTGATAACCGATCGCTGTTACGGGACAACCGCCCAGCGATGCGGGAATCTTGATCAATGCAGGAATTTCATCGTCTTCATAATTTCCTTCATATTCAAGGATCGTAGCCTCGCCGTCGTAGACCGAAAAGCGATAGGGGCCGTCGTAATAGCTCCCGTCCTCCAAGGCTTCCGCTGCAACGGGCAATGCGGGAACCAACCCCAAAAGCAGGGCTAAAACCAAAAAAATCGACAAAATACGCCGTTTCATACAGCAATTCTCCTTCAATTTAAAATCGGGAACACCCTCCCAACAATCTGTTGGGAGGGTGCGCAGGGGAAAAATTATTCTTCGATAGCGGCCTTTTTGGTATTGATCTCGTGGAAGATCTTGGGATCAAACTTGAACTTCCGCTCATAGGTCAAAAGACCGTTGCACTCCTGCTCCACATCGTAAAGCTGGGTATAGCAGAAGGCCATGATATCGGGATTCTCCAGCAAAACGTGGGTCAGGCCGCGGTAGCGCTCGATGAATTCCTCCTCGGTCTCGACAGACTTACCGTAGCCCCAGGCATTATCCTTCTTATCGGTCCATTTAATACCGCCGTATTCGCTGACATAGACCGGGCCGCCGCGATAAACGGCGCGCTTGGCATAGAGCGGTCTGCGGGTGAGCTGGCAGTTTACGATGCCTTCCTTAATGTGGGCATAGTATTCCTTCAGCAAAGCGGGATCCTGCTCATAATCATGGGTATCGTGGATATCGGTCATCACGTGGATGGCACCGCTGGAATCGATCACAGGGCGGGTGGGATCGGCGGCCTTGGTGGCCAGATAGGTCAGCCGCAGAGCATCGTCGCTCTGGTGGGTTCCGGTTGCTCCGTTATCCCAGGTTTCGTTATAAGGAATCCAGCCGATAATAGCGGGATGGCTGAAATCGCGCTCCACCATCTCCAGCCACTCGGGCAGGAAATTGGCAAGGCAATCAAACTCATGGGTATTAAGACCCCAGTTGGCGTGCTCACCCCAAACGAGATAGCCGAGCTTATCGGCCCAATAGAGGAAGCGGGGCTCGAAGATCTTTTGATGCAAGCGGGCACCGTTGAAGCCGAGCTGCATGGAATAAACGATATCGTTCTTCAGCGCCTCATCGGAGGGAGCGGTATAAATGCCGTCGGGATAATAGCCCTGATCCAGCACGTAGCGACCGTAGAAGGTCTTGCCGTTGAGGGTCATGCCCTTATCGTTAAGACCGACCTCACGCAGGCCGAAATAGCCCTCGGCGGTATCGTTGCCGAGCATAAACTGCAGATCATAAAGGCGACCTTCGCCGATCTCCCACAGATGCTTTTCAGCCAAGGGAACGGTAACGGTAACAGTATTGCCGCCGACGACGGTCATCACCTCACCCATCAGCTTGCCTTCATAGGAAGCGGAAACGGCCATCTTCTTGCCGATGGCAGCGGGGGTTACGCTGATCTGCAGGGTAACGTTGCCGTTTTCCACATTGGGATAGGAACGGTAGCCCAGAATACGAGCCTCCTCGACCGGCTCCATCCAGACGGTCTGCCAAATACCGGTCACACGGGTATAGGAACAGCCTTTGGATTTAAGCTGGCGGCTCTGCTTACCGGCAGGCTGCTTGCCGCTCCGCTCATGGTCGACGGCATGAACGCAGATGACGTTCTCGCCATCGATCAGCTTATCGGTAATATCAAAGCAGAAGGGGGTATAGCCGCCCTTATGGGAGCCGACCTTCTCGCCGTTGATATAAACAGTTGCAATATAATCTACCGCACCAAAATGCAGGATGCAGCGCTTGCCCGCAAAGCTTTCGGGCAGGGTGAATGCCTTACGGTACCAGACGCAATCGATAAAATCCGTATGGCCGATGCCGGAAAGCACACTTTCGGGGCAATAGGGAACGGTGATCTTCATATCCAGAGACTCTCTCTTATGAAAATTCTTATAAATACCGACCTCGGCGGTATCCATTTCAAATTCCCATTCGCCGTTAAGGCAGAGCCAATCCTTTCGCACCAGCAACGGGCGGGGATATTCTTGTCTTAAATCTACCATTTTTTGATCCTCTCTTTACAGAATAATATGGTTTACCCTCATTTTATCACGCATCCCCTTTGATTGCAAGAAAAATCCTTGCAAATTACGGTAAAATATAATATAATAGTAATAGACTTTTCGCCAAAGGAGAAAAACGCATGAAAGCCTTTTGCGACGTGCATACACATAACTTTTTATCCAAGTGCAGCCATGATAACCAATCCACCCCTGCCGGCTACGTAGACCGTGCGGCAGAGTTGGGATTGCGGCTTTTGGGCTTTGCCAACCATTGCTGGGATGAGCGGGTGGAGGGCGCTTCCTCTTGGTACCACGACCAAAGCCTTGCCTTCCAGATGCAGATCAAAAACAACATTCCCAAGGACACCAAGGGTGTTCGGGTATTGGTGGGCATCGAAACGGAATACTGCGGCATGAGTGATACCCTCGGGATCACCGCCGAAGGCGCCAAGGAGAATCAATTGGATTTCGTTCTCATCCCCCACACCCACGTGCATATGCGCAACTTTGTGATGCCCTATGCGGCAGAAGAGGTGAAAAAGCGGGCAGAGCTTGCCGAGTTTTTGCGCACCCAATCCCCCATCCCCATGGAGGAGGAAACCATCGAAAAGCTGGTGGACGCCTATCCGCGGCGCAAGCTGATCACCGACATTCCCCCGTATGTAGAATTTGTAAGCGATTTCATGGTTCAAAGCTTTGAAAGCTTGATGAACAACGAGGAATTCAACAAGCTGATCAAGGTTGTGCCCGTTTCGGTTGCTCATCCCTTCCAGCCGGTGGGCGACGGAGATCTGCGGGACTTCATGCTGAAGCGAATCCCCGACGAAACCTTTACCCGCCTTTTCCGCATGGCAGCCGAAAAGGGTGTTGGCCTTGAGATCAACGGAAACTGCAATGAGCCCGAGATGCTGCGCGTTTTAAAGCTGGCGCGGGAGGCAGGCTGCCGCTTTACTCTCGGCAGCGACACCCACTCCATCGAAGTCATGAGCAGAATCTTTGCAACCGATCCCACCATTGAAGCGCTGGGGCTGACCGAGGACGACTTCATGGACTTTTGCAGATAAGAAAGGATAGAACATCAATGAATTGCAAAAAATGCGGAAATCCGCTTCCCGATAACGAAAATTTCTGCAAGATCTGCGATACGGTGCAGGACGAGCAAAAAGCATCGGAGCGCCCGCAGCCGAGCAAGCTGCTGAATGCGCTGACCCACTTCTTCCTGCCGCTGACGATCGCTGTGCTCCTGATCTATGCGGTGCTTTACCTCACGGGGCTGATCCGAACCTTCGACTTCACTGCAGAGGCTTACGCCGATTGGAGCAGCACCTATGCGGTGGCGCCGATCCTGAAGGTATTCGATATTTCCTTCGCCCTTTGTCTTTTGGGCTTGGCCGCCTTTGCCATCGTGACCATGGTTCAGCTGGTGAAGCGGAAGGCAGGCGCACCGAATTGCTACATTGCCCTGCACCTGACCGTTCTGATCGCCTCCATTGCCCTTGGCTTTATCGACTACACCCTGCGCCTCAGCATCGGCGAGCAAACGGTTTACGATGCTCCCTCCCCCTTCCTCTTCTTCCCGCTGCTGCTGATTTGGATTGCCGCCCATGCGATTATGATCCATGCGATTGATTGCTGCTTCCGCAGGCACACCGATCTATTCACTGCAAAATAAAACATTCGATTAAAAAAAACACCGTATTTGGCCTGAGCCAAATACGGTGTTTTTTTGATTGAAATCAGCCCGAGGTGGTGATACGCTTCATCAGCGCTACCACGTCGGAGGAATCAAGGTTGCCGCTTTCGTTTACGTCGGAGTTCGCTTCATTGTACTCAACGTTTGCGTTGGCACAAACCTTCATCAACAGAACAACGTCGGCAGAATTTACAGCTCCGTCGTCGTTGACGTCGCCGAGAAGAACCTGAACCTCTTGCTTAAACTTAGCATCGACGGTCGCATCGCGATCCAGCAGCGCAACGGCCTCGTAATCCTCGTTATAAACGGTATCGTCCACAACTCTGATGCCGATCTTGGTTTCACCCTCCTGCAAAACGGTGAAGGTGAGGGTGAAGAGAACGCCGTCCTCCGTATCGTTTTCAGCGCCAAACCAGGTCAGCTTGAAGGAGCCGCTCTCCGGATTGGCTTCGATGCCGCTGCCGAACATCATGCCGGAGAGGGCATCGCCCCGCACCAGCGCATCGGTGCCTTCCGGCTTGAGCGCCTCAACGTCGTAGGTCAGCTCCAGCTGCAAGGAAGCAATGCCGGGGTTATTCTGCAGCTTACCGACCACAACGACGGTGCCGTTGGCGGTATCGGCGGTTGCTTCCAGCACCACCGCCGCATCGGTAGCGATGGGAATGATGCGGGTTTCGGTCTCGCCGCAGGTTTCGCAAGCACGCTCGAGCGTGCCCTGCTCGGTTTCGGTGGCGTCGGTTACCAAGCTCCAATCGCCCCATACGTGACCCGTGGCCGCCATGATATCGCTATCGTAGAAGTAATCACATTCGGTGCAGAAATAACGGGTATAGCCATCCTCGGTGCAGGTGGGCGCAACCGGCTCGCCTGCCACGATATTATGCGCTTCATAGACCACGTGGTTGGGATCGTTGGCGCAAACCTTCTTATGGTTTTCTTCGCCGTCGGCAATCCATTCGCCGTATGCATGATCCAAGGGCTCGGAGGTTTCCTCCATATAGCTATGGCCGCAGCCGGAGCAGGTATAGATTATACCGCCGTTTTCGGTGCAGGTGGGAGCCTGCTCGGTTGCCACGTAATCATGCGTTTCGGTTTGGGTATGGCTTGCTTCGTAGATACAAGCACGGGTATGCGTTTCCTCATCGGTATAGGTCCATTCGCCCCAGGAATGATCGGTGGCAGGCTCCAGATATACGTCGTAGTAATAATCGCAATCGGAGCAGGTATAGCGGGTATAGCCCATCGAAACGCAGGTTTGCGCTACGTAAACGCCCGCGTCAAACGTATGGGCGGCATAGTCCAGGTGGGCGGGATCATTTGCGCAAACGCGATAGTGATCGTTCTCGTCCAAGGGCAGATATTTGCCCCACTCATGGCCGATGGCCTCCAGCGTTTCGCCGATCTTCTCGGTGCCGCACTCGGAGCAGCTCTGCAGGGTGTGGCCCGCATTGTCGCAGGTGGGAGCTACCGACTCGGCGTCGACCCACTGATGCTCGCCCTCCACGAAATGGGAGGCGTTGGCATCGCAGACCCAACGGTGGGTATCCCCATCGATCACGATCCAGCTGCCGCTGCAATCCTCGCCGCATTCGACAGCCTCGGTGATGGTGAGCACCGCATCATAGGCGGGAACGGTGAAGGTTTCCTCCTCGAAATAGATGCCGTTGAGCGAACGGATCGGCTCGGTATAGTCGGAAACGTCGGGCGTATATTCGGTGCCGGAAAAGAGATAAACGGGGGTGCCGTTGACGGTGAGGCAAACGGGCACAGCCGCATCCTCGGTAACCAGCGCGGGATAATCATCCTCGATGGTATAAACCGTTTCACCTGCCTGCTGATTGATCTTCCAAGCCAGCTCGGCATCAAAGGTGCTCTGATAGATCGCGCCCTCATCGGAGCCCTTGCCGACAGCAGGGAGCTCGGTTTCAAAATCATAATAGTTCGCGTCGTTCAGCGCACCCTTATTTTGGCCTGCAACGGTGCCGACCAAGCTGCCGCCGTCCATAAAGGGCAGCGAGAAGCCGCGGTCGATCACGCCGGTGTTGACGCCTGCCACACCGCCGAAGTTGACGCTGCCGCTGGGGGTAAAGGTAGCCAGCAAACCGTTGTGATCGGAAAGGCGATAGCCGTCGATACATTCGTCCAGCGTTTGGAATCTGCTGATATTGACCGCATCCTCGAAGGTCATAATGAAGTCGATCTTGCTGGAGGCGCCGTTTGCCAGATAATCCGCCTCGGTTTCGGGCGAACCGTGGGTATTGATATTATCGGTAAGCTCCGCGATATAGCGGGCATCCGCCATACCGTCGGTTGAGAGAATATTATACGCTTCGGTATATTCGGTGGTATTATAGTCGCCTGCGGCGAAGGTCATGATGCCGGGGAAGCGCTCTCTCAACGCTTCGATCCGATCACGGATCAGCTTGGCGCCGTTCTTACGGGCAACCGAGCCCTGATGGTCCAGATGGACGCTGAAGAAGGCGATCATTTCGGCGGTATCAACGTCCTGAACCACAGCATAGGTACAGATACGGTAGCAAGCGCCGTCCCAGCCCTTACTTTCCACCTCGGGGGTATCGGAGAGCCAGAAGTGGCCGCTTTCCACAACGGCGAATTTATCGGTCTTATAAGCGATGGGAACCGATTCCTTATCGCTGCGGTACTTATACAGCAGGGTATAACCGCTCAAGTTATTATTCAGGTAATTAACCCAGGTTTCGCTGCCTTCCTGGAAGCAGATCACATCGGGGTCATAGTTATAAATGCGCTGCAGCATTCTGGGCTGACGGTTTGCAACGGAGAACTGACCGCTGCCCCATACGCAAAGGTTCTGGGACATGATCTTATACTCGGGCGGCTCCTCCGCCTCGGTGCAAACAACCATCGCCTCGGAAATGCAATCCACGATCGTGCCGCTATTATAGCCTGCAACGCCGCCCACGTAGGAATTGCCGCTGAATTCGCAGGAATCCTCCACATGAAGCTTGGAGACCGTACCCGCATTGCAGCCGAACACGCCCACGTAAGAGCTGCCGCTGACGATCAGGTTGGAGATACTGTGGCCGTTGCCGTCGAAGAAGCCGGTAAAGGGATCCTCGGAGGTTCCGATCGGAGTGAAGGTATAATCGGTCATGTCCAGATCGGCGGTCAGGCGATAGCAACCGCTCAGGTCGCCGCTTGCCAGCGCAATCAGCTGCTCGGGGGTAGAGATATCGGTGGGAACCGACCAGGCCGCATAATAGACTGCATCGCGATAAACGTCGGCGGGGATGGCATTTACGGCATCGCCCTCCAGCGCTTCGTTATCATACCAGCCCGCAAACACGTAGCCGTCCCGCTTAACGGAACCTGCATTGGGCAATGCCTGGGCGTAGCCGCCCATATGGGTTGCTTCAGGCTCGGTGATGAAGCTGCCGCCGTTCAGGCGATAAATGACGTTATAAACGCGGTTGGTATAGTAAGCGGTGATCTGAATATCCTCAGCGAGCATTTTCCAAGAGGAATCGATCACGGTATTTTCATAAACCGCCTTATTAAAGGTATAGCCGGACGGCGTTTTCAGGGAGATGCTTGCCCCTGCCGCCGCATAGACGTCCTCGGTTTCGATCTCGGCATTCTGGGAATCCAAGCCCAGCACGCTGACGCGATAGACTGCCCTTTCGGGGTTCAGAACGGGGCCGGAGGCGCTCATTGCCCATGCACCGCTGTTGCCGAGCGTTCCGGTGGCGGTATTGAGCTTCCATGCGGTTTCATCGGTCAGGAAGTCCTTCCATTCGATGGTGCCTTCACGGTCGGTACGGGTGAGATAATAGCTTTCTTGAATGGAGCCGCCGCTGCGGGCGATCTGCTCGGAGGCGCCGCCGTAGACGTTGCCGACCACGTAGCAGCTATGGATGGTGCTGTTGCCGAAGCCATAGCCGGCGATACCGCCGTTTTCCTGGGTGGAGGTATTGTTCACACCGCAGGTGCCGTACTGCACGATGGAGCGCAGGGTGGTTTGAACGCTCAACGCCACGATGCCGTTATTGATCATACCGGTTGCAGAGGAATAGCAGTCCAGATGGTTTTCTATATTTTGAATGGTACTGTTGCGCACCAGAGCGCAGAGCACGGCGGTGCGGTTATTATCACCGACCAAGGAGCCCTCGTCGATAATCATATTTTGGATCACACCGCCCTCTACGTAGCCGAAGAGTGCCTGATAATCGCCGCTTTGCGCGAAGTTGATATTCTTAAAATGATGATACTGCCCATCGAAGGTGCCTGCAAAGTAGGTGGAATCCGAAGAGGCAACGCCGCCGCTGGAGGTGACCACCGTACCGATGGTTGTCCAGGAGGGATACTCGCTGAAATCCAGATCGTTGACCACATAGATGGTCTTGCCCTCGAAGGTCGTGCCATCGTTGACGCTGCCGGCCATCATATAGAGATCATCGGCCGATTCCACGATAAAGATGGGCGCCTCGGGGAACAGCACCGCCTCGCTGACGTTGGGATAAGCGCCGTCCAGCACCAGCGTAACGGTGGAAACGCCGTTGAGATCGATGATATCACCGCCGTTGTAGGTCTCCCCGTTGGCAACGGCATACAGGACGAGGGAATCATCTTCCCAGAAATAGGGAACCTCATAGCCCTCCCCGTTGCCGGAGAAATAATGGGTGCCGCCCTTCAGAACCACGCCGCTGCGATCCAGCTCGAGATCCACAGCATAAACCGAGCCCAGCTCATCGTTCTTAAAGACCAGCTCGCCATCCTCGTTCACCGTAAAGGCGCCGGTATTATTGCCGATGGCACGGTTCATCTCATAGGCCAGCTTGGCATAGTCGGGCTCTGCGATCTCCGCTGCGCCAAAGGCATTCTTCGTGCAGGAGCCTGCCAGATAATAGCTATCGGCATAGGCGGTGGCGGAATAGCTGCTGCCGTTGCGGGCGATCGCATCGACCACGGTAGCGCCGGAGGCGGTGGTGGTGACACTACCCTCATTATAGCAAACGCGAATCGTTGCGTTCCCCTGCGCCCAGCCGGTGATACCGCCCGCGGCCGTATTCTTAGCATAGACCTTACCCATATTAAAGCATCCGTAGAAAGAAGCATTTTCACGGGCAACACCGGCAAGTCCGCCGCAACCGTCGGAACCGCTGAGAGAGGTAATATTTGCTTTATTATAGCAGTTGATAAAGGTGCAGACGTCGCCGTAGCCTGCGATACCGCCAACGCGGTTTCCGCCGGTCACGCTGCCGCTTTCGATACCGAAATTCATAATCGTTGCACCGCGGCAGGCACCGAAAAAGCCGACGCCGTTAACAGAGCTCTGATTAATATTCAGGTTGGAAACGGTATGGAACTGACCGTCGTAGGTGCCGCAGAAATACTGGGCAAAATTCGGATCGGTGGCGTTGGTGGCGTTGCCGCCGATGGGGGTGAATTCCCCGCTCAGGGTAATATCTGCCACCTGATAGATCGTGCGCTCCGCAAAATCCTCGCCGCTGTTGACGATCTGCGCGAAGGTTTCAAGGTCGCTTTGATCCTCGATCAGAAAGCTTCTGGAATTCGCATTCGCCGCATAATCCTTCATATGCGGGATATCCGAATCCGCCGAAACGGGCATAACGAACCCGCTGACCATCGAAAGGATCAGGGCGAGCATCGCAAGCCATGCTGACAAACGTTTTTTCATAACAGTACCATCCTTAAAAACGATTTTGGCATAATTATACCAATACATTTTAATTATAATATGAAAAGACCCTTTTTGCAAGAAAACTTTTTTCGTCAATACAACCAAAATACGCCGTTTGTTTTCGTCGCATTGACCAAAACAAACGGCGTATTCAAATCAAGCTGTGATAAAGAAAAACAGATAGCTGAGCCCAAACAATACGATTTGGTGCAGCAGATAGATTATCAGCGAATGGCGCCCCACCCACTCCAGCGGGCGAAGCCGCAGGGTATAAAACCAGCGGGGAAATTTCCGATCCCGCACGGCAGGACCCAGAACGGCTCCGGCCAAAAAGCCGAAGAAATAGGGCAGCAGCGGATAATAATCGGCAGAATAGAAGCCTGCATAGGGAAAGCCGATCGCCAGCCGCAGATGTACCGCCACCTCGGAGGCGGGGAGGTGGATCATCACCAGCCAAAGCACCAGCAGCCCCAGCGCCGTGAGCCCGCCGACCCAGCGCTGCTTACAGGTAATCAGCCCATAGAGCAGCATCGAAGCGCCGAACATATGCAGGATGCCGAACCAGATCTGCATTCCGTCTACGCCCAGTGCGGGCATCAGATAGGCCGTTACCAGCGTAACCAGCATCGCCGCCCCGCTAACGATCAGGCCCCGCCGCAAAACGCTGCGGGAATAGGCGGTACAAATACCGCTGATCAGCAAAAAGGCAACGACGAAAATCTCCTGCAGCACCCAAAACAGCTCGGTTTCCAGAAAGGGGATCTGCACGTTTTTTCCGTGCATCCAGCCCGCCATCTGCACCGATACCAACGCATGGTGAAGCACCATGCCGATCACGGCAATGCCCCGAATCCAATCCAGAGCAAAAACCCGTTGATCAAGCCTTTTCATCGGTCTTCTGCTTACGGATGGACTTGCGGGTTTCCTCCAGCGCCTGCGAGCTCTTTTGCAGGCTGTCCACCATCCGGCTCATAATATTATCGCAATACTCAACGGTAGCGCTCTTCATTTCCTTGGCGTTCTTCTGCGCCTTGGCGATGATATCCTGCGCCTGCTGCTGCGCCTCGCGGTAAATTGCCTCCTGAGAGACCAGCTTTTCTGCCTGCGCACGGGCGGCGGAAATTGCGATTTCAGCCTCCTCGCGACCCTTCAAGATGATCCGATCCCGCTTCTCGATAATTTCATTGCTGGCACGGATCTCCTCGGGCAGAGAAGAGCGCAGATCTGCGATCAGGTCGTAGAGCTCCGCTGTGCTGACCACCCGCTTGCCGCCGCTCATCGGCAGGCTCCAGGCATCCTCCAATAAATCTTCCATCGCGGTCAAAATTTCTTCGATTTTCATCCTTCAATCTCCTTTAAAATAGCGTTTTTAATATCGTCTGCCACCGCAGGATGCACAAAGTCAGTGATCTCGCCACCGTTTCGGGCGATCTCCTTTACGATACTGGACGAAAGATACAGGTATTTTGCATTGGTATTGAGATACAGCGTTTCGATATCCCGATTGAGCTTCTTATTGATCAGCGCCATCTGGAATTCATATTCAAAGTCGGTCACCGCACGCAGACCCTTCACGATGGCAACGGCGCCCTTTTCGGCGGCGCATTCCACCAGCAGGCCCGAGAAGGTGATCACCTCCACGTTGGGCAGATCGGTAATACAGCGGTTGATCAGCTCGATCCGCTTTTCCACCGGAAACAGCGGGCGCTTGGAGCTGTTGGTCAATACCGCCACGTAGACCTTATCGAACAGCTTGGCCGTTCTGGCAATAATATCCAGATGCCCCAGCGTGACCGGATCAAACGAGCCGGGACAGATTGCGATCTTCATTCTTCACTCCTCCTTTTTTCCAAAAGGGTCATTTTGACCGTTCCCTGCCGATATTCCTTTCGCAGGGTGAGGCCAAAGGTGGGAACCTGCTCGTCTGCCGCTGTTTCCGCCACCACCAGCGCTCCTTCGGGCAGCATCGGCACCAAAAGCGCCAGCGCATCGGCCACCAGGCCCTGATGATAGGGCGGATCCAGAAAGACAAGATCGGGCTTCTCCCGTTCCTTTTCTATCATTTTAACACACATCACATAGTCGTTGCAAGTTTCTTTTGCAATATTTTCAAAATTACAGCTTTGGATATTGCGATGCACCACCGCCATGGCGGCGGGATTGCGGTCGTTGAAGCGGCAGAGCCGCGCCCCGCGGGATAAGGCCTCCAGCCCCAGCTGGCCGCTTCCCGCAAACAGATCCAGCACGTAGCGGTCGGCAAGCTCAAACTGAATGGCGGAAAAAACCGCCATCTTCAGCCGCTCCAGGGTGGGACGGGTATCCTCCCCCTCCAACGTCGCCAATTTTTTACCGCGCCGTGTTCCGGCAATAATTCGCATCATGCTTCCTTCTCCTTCTTCCATATCCGCTCGGCCACCGCAAGCGGAATCCCCGCTTTTGCGGCGATTTCTGCGGCATCCGCATCGCCGATGCCCTTGGGAAAGGCCTTTTTAAATTTCTTGAGACGTGCCTCCCCCATCCCCTCGATATCCAGCAGAGGGGAACGAACCATTCTTTTGGTATGCTTTTTCTTCATATAAGTGATGGCGTAGCGGTGTACCTCCTCCTGCAGAGAAGCGAAGAAGGCATAGAGTGCAGGATCGCTTCGCAGATCCAGCTCCCCCTGATCGGAGACCAGCCCGCGGGTACGGTGCCGCCGATCCTTCACCAAGCCAAATAGAGGAATTTCCCCGCAAAGGTCGGCCACTGCGTGGATATGCTGCAAGCCGCCGTCCATCAGGATCAGGTCGGGCGTGCCGCCGAATTCCGCCTCCCCCAGATGGGAAAGCCTGCGCTCCAGCATTTGGCGGGTGGCGGCGTAGTCGTCCTGCTGCCATTGATCGCGGATCTCGAATTTCCGATAGGCACTCCGCTTAAAGCGCCCCTCCTCCCAAACGATCATACCGCCCACCATCGACTCGCTGCCGAGGTTGGAAATATCATACATTTCGATTCGCTTGGGCGGTGCGGAAAGGCCTAAGGTCTGGCCGATCAAAACCGCCAATTTTCGCGTTTTATCCCCGGCCGCCTCCCGCTCCGCCAATTTCTCGGCGGCGTTCTTGCGGCAAAGGGAAAGCAGCTCGGTGCCGCGCCCCCGTTGGGGCGCCCGCAGATGCACCGCACCGCCCCGCAGCTCGGAAAGATACTGCTCCAGCAACGCCTGCTCCTCCGGCAGGGAGGGCACCAAAATTTCCTTCGGCAACCGCTCCGGCGACTGATAATAGCGCTGGATAAAGGGCGCCAGCCATTCCTCCTCCGCTCCGTTTTGCAGCAAAACGGTATCCTGCATCAGGATACGGCCGTCGCGGATGGCCAGAACGCCCACCGCCAGCCGATCGCCCAGCCGCACCGCATCCAGCGCGTCGCGATCAACGCCCTCGCGGTCGGTAACGATCTGATTTTGTCCTAATTTTTCCAGCTTGCGGATGCGATCACGGATCGCCGCCGCCTTTTCAAATTCCAAATGCTCCGCCGCCTGCTCCATCTTCTTTTGGAGATCGGCGATGAGGGCGCGATAATCGCCCTTCAGAAAGTCGACCACCTCGGCGATCCGTTCCCGATACTGCTCCTGCGAGACCTTCCCGGTGCAAACGCCCATGCAGCAGCCGATATGATGCCGCAGGCAGGGCCGCCCCTTACGGAAATCCCGCGGGAACTGCCGATTGCAGGTGACCAAGCCAAAGAGATCGTTGGCGGTGCGAACGATCTCGGCCGCCGCACCCATCTGAGGATAGGGGCCAAACAGCCGCTTGCCCTCTTTATTCTCCTGCCGCAGCACGCTCAGCCGCGGATAGGGATTTTTCAGATTCATGCTGACGTAAGGATAGGTTTTATCGTCTTTCAAAAGAATGTTATATTTAGGAGAATGCTCCTTGATCAGCACGTTCTCCAGGATCAGCGCCTCCATCTCGGAATTGACGCAGATATAGTCGAAATCCGCCACCTTCTGCACCATCGCCATGACCTTGGCCGTATGGCTTTTCACGCCCGTGAAATAGGAGGTGACACGGTTTTTGAGGTTTTTGGCCTTGCCCACGTAGATGATCGTTCCTTGCGCATCCTTCATCAGATACACGCCGGGGCGGGCGGTCAAAACCTTTAATTTATCGGTTACAGCCTGCGGAAATTTCATTTTTTCAGATCCCTCAACAAAAGAGCGCTGACCGCCACGGGCAGCAGGCAAAACAAGATGCCATACGCCCCCGCCAGACGGATGGCGCCGAAGCCCAACAGCGAGCCGAGGAAAAAGGAGAGCAGGCTGCCGCCGAAGAAGCGGGCACGCTCCATATGGGCATGATCGCGGGTGCAGGCATACTCCACCACACCGGAAACCGCCTGCCGCAGATTATTGGTGGAAAAGACGGTGGAGCTCTGAAAGCCCGCCGCCGAGGAAAAGGCCACCCATTGCATGGCGGTGGTGAAAAAGAGGGGGTACAGCGCAGGCAGAGCGGGCGCATCGGCGGGAATTAAAGCCAGCCCCACGCAGCCGACGACCTGCACCGCCAGCACCGCCCAGCGAAAATCGAACCGCTTGCAGAGATGCTTGCCCATCGACGCCAGCGAGATGCCTGCGACCAAGCAAAGAAGGGCGCCGCCGTAGAGCAGGAAGGCCTTGAGGTCCCATTGCAGAAACGCAGAGGTGATCAGCAGCAGGTTGGAGGTAGCGGAGGAGCCCAGCGCCCCCCGCAGCAAAACAGCATAGATTCCCATAAACCCGCCGATCACTGCCACCGAATGGTGGAGCCGAGTTTCTTTTGTTTGAAGGGTGGTTTTCCGTTCCATTGCCGCTGCCTTTCTCAAAGAATAATTCCATAATTTTAAGTATATCACAACTTTTACTTGAATGCCACCTTTTTATATGCTAAAATGATAAAAAAATCAAAGGACGTGTAAAAAAATGACACGCACATATAAACGAACCGCCCAAATCCTCATGGGCGCGATCCCGCTTGCCTTGATCGGCTTTATTACCTTTACCGCCGTATACAGCGCCGATGACTTCAGCTACTCCACCTATTTCGACGGCGGGCTTTCCGAATACCTTGCCCGCATGCTTGAGCACTATCGCACCATGAACGGTCGGGTGGTCGTTCACGTTGTTGCCCATATCGTATTATTTTTGGGCAATTTCGCCTTTGCCGCCTGCGGCATGCTGGCCTGCTTTTCCATCCCTTGGTTCTGCGCGCGCAGTAACGGCCGTTCCAAAGCCGCCGCTTTTTGGGGCGTTGGGATCTTTTGCCTGGGGCTGATGGCTGCCCCGCCCTCTGTTTTGCGGGAGAGCCTGCTTTGGCTTTCCGCCTTTTGCAATTATGCGCTCCCCACCGCCATGCTCTGCCTGCTGCTCTTTTTTTCCAACCGTCTGTACGGGCGGGAAAAAACGCCGATCCTGCCATTTGCGCTGTTAGGCGTTTACGGTTTTTTGTGCGGTGCCACCACCGAGCAGAGCGGCCCGCTTGCCATTCTTCTGCTGCTCTTCTTTGCCGCCAAGGCCGTTCCGCACAATAAAAAATCAATTCTTCCTTTTTTGCTTTGCGCAATCACGGCCGCCCTCGGCACCGCAACGATCTTCGCCTCCCCCGCCACCGCAACCCGAACCGCAATTGAAACCGGAAACGGCGGATCGGGGATTACCCTCGATGCGATCGCCGCCTCCTTTTCCCAATTTCGCACCTTGGTCGACGACACGCCGTTTTTTGCAATTCTTTCCGTTGCGTTGCTCGCCGTCGGCGGCTTTAAGTCGGGTTCAAAATGCAAGCACCCGCGCCTTGCCCTTCTGTTTTTACTGCCTGCGGCGGTCGCGATGGCCGTTCCCTTTACCGACGGACTCTTGGCAGACGCTTGCTTGGGGCTTTCGCTGCTCGGCATCATTGCTTTGGCCGTTTTTCTTCTGCTTTACCGCGAAACCAACGTCGGGCTGCTTCTGCTGCTCGGCATCGGCTCTCTGCTGATCGTTTTGCCCACCGACAGCGTCGGCGGGCGCACCCTTCTCCCGCTGATCCTCTATTTCCTTGCGGCGATCACGCTGCTTCTTTGCGACCTGACCGAATCATGCCGTGCGGCTGTCCCGCTCAGCCTATGGACGGCGATCCTTGCGTTCGCCATGATTGCCATTCTTCCGCTTATTCGCGGCTGCTTCATCAATTTTACCGTTGAACAGCGAAATCTTGCCCATGCTCGCGAGGCGAAGGAAAGCGGCGTACTGTATTACTGCGTTGATTATGATCTGAACTATACCCATTCCAAGCCCTATACCTACGATTATTGCCTGAAAACCTACTACGGCTCGGTCGGGCTTACGGAGGACGAGGTGGCGTTTTATTGCTACAGCGATCGACATCCGACGCTCTACGCCGAGGAACGGCGTGTTTCCCTGCCGCTGCTTCAAAACGAAGCGGGCGAACGCCTTTATCCGCTCCGAAAGTTTTATGAAACGCTCGGGGCCATCCTGGAATGGAACCAAGCCACCCAATCCTGCATCGTTCACTACGGAGCACGCTGCTTTGAAATCATCTACCTCTCCGCCACCGAGGTGCAGGTCAACTGGACCGATTCCGACGGGCAGCCCCAAAGCCTGCGCGCCGCTCGGTTCTGCGATACCCCCACCTACGTAGGAGAAGCGGTAATCACCGAGCCGTTTGGGCTGAGTATCACCGAAACGGACGACAACAAGCTGATCGTAACCCCCTAAAAAATAAAAAGGAGACCTTAACCATGATTAAACTCATTGCATCCGACATGGATGGAACACTGACCAATTCTGAAGCCATCATCTGCACGGTGGTCAATCAACTGCTGGCCCACTACGGGCAGCAGCCCCTCCCCCGCCCCACCATCATCAAGCACGTGGGTTTCGGCGCCAAAAGCCTCATCCGCGGGGTGATGGAGGAGATCGGGCTTGAGGTGGATATCGACGAAGCCTTCCCTATCTATGACGAACTCTATAAAAATGCCGACACCGCGCTGGTAGAGGTCTACGACGGCGTGAAGGAGACCCTTGCCGCCCTGCGGGCAGCGGGGATCCACACGGTAGTGCTCTCCAACCGCCCCCATCATCAGACGGTACGGATCATCAACGCGGTTTTGCCCGATGCCCTCGACGAGGTCTACGGCGAGCGGGAGGGCATCCCCTTGAAGCCCGATCCCACCGCCCTCAACATGATCATGGAGGCCAACGGCGTTACCCCCGATGAATGTCTTTATATGGGCGATATGCAGTTTGATATGAAGGTTGCCGTCAACGCCAAGGTGAAATCGGTAGGTTGCCTTTGGGGCTTTGGCGGCGAGGAGCAGGTCGGCTGCGCCGACTACGTCATCAGCCGCCCCGAGGAACTGCTGAAAATCGCAGGACTTTTACAATGAAGCAATCGATTCAAGCAATACGGAAGCATCCGCTTTTAATTCTGTCGGTCTTGCTCCCCCTCACCGTGATCGGTTTTCTGCTGCTGATCGCGGTTTACAGCGCAGACGATTTCAGCTATTCCACCTATTTCAACAACGGCCTCGGAGAATACGTCAAAAAAATGATCCGCCACTACGAGACAATGAACGGACGGGTCCTCGTGCACGTGGTGGCGCACCTGATTTTATATCTGGGCAACCTTGCCTTTGCCGCAATCGGGATGCTGCTGACCGTTCTTCTCCCTTGGTTTGCCGCACGCGGTGCGGGATTATCCAAAAAGTCCGCCCTTTACGGCGTGGGGCTGTTTGCCATCGGCGTTTTGGTCATTCCGCCGCAGATCTCCAAGCAGGGCCTGCTTTGGTGCGCGGCGTTTTGCAATTATTTTCTGCCCACCACCATGCTTTGCGGTCTGCTTGCATGGCTCTTCCGATTACGCAGCAGGCAGACGGCGCCGATTTATCAGTACGCTCTGCTGATCGCCTACGCTTTTCTCTGCGGCGCAACGACCGAGCAAAGCGGCCTGCTGACTGCGGTTCTGCTGCTCTATTTTACCTTTACCGCCCCTTGGCATCGCAAAAAGCAGGCATTTCCCTTTGCAATTGCGGCGATCGCCGCATTGATCGGCGTTTGGTCGATCTTTGCCTCGCCCGCCACCGACGCCCGCCTCGCCCTTGAAACGGGCATCAACCAAGGCCTTATCGATCTCCCATCCCTCCACGAATCCTTTTGGTATATCACGCAAACCTTTTATCAAACGCCCACCTTCTGCATCCTTCTCCTGATTTTCTTCGCCCTCGGCGGCATCAAGCTGTTTTTAACGCTGAATCACCGCCTTTGGGCGCTATGGACCGTCTTGCCCGCCTTAGGCACGCTGCTTTATCCCTTGATCGGAAAGGGTGATGCCGAGCTGTACTATGCGCTTTTGCTGATCGCAGCTTTTGCACTGGCGGTTCAGCTGCTGTTCTGCAAAGGAGAGGCGATCGGGCTTTTGGCTTTGCTCGCCGTCGGCTCAATGCTGGTCATGCTTCCGACCACCAGCACGGGCGGACGGGTACTGATGCCGCTCTTTCTGTATTTCATCACCGCAGACGTGCTGCTGATCGTCTCGCTTTCCGAGCGATACCGCCCGCTGCTGCGCGGCGGGATCTGGGCGGCCGCAGTCGGGCTGAGCCTGATCACCGTGATTCCGATGATAAGCGGCTGCCTTCACAACCACAAAATCGAGCAGCGCAACGCTGCCCACGCCGAAGAAGCGAAAAAGAGCGGCGTTCTTTATATCTGCTCGGAATACGACATGGCCTACACCCACACCAAGCCCATTGATGCCGTGTACTGCCTCAATGATTACCTGGATGCGCTCGGGCTGAAGCGGGAAACCACAGAAATCTATTTTTACGACAGTCAATCGTACCCCATTTATATAAACGGCGTACGCACCACGTTCCCCGCCCTTCAAGCCGAGAACGGGGAGCTGCTCTATCCGCTTCGCTGTTTTTATGAAACGCTCGGTGCATCCGTTGAGTGGAACGGCTATAGCGCCACCGTCGACGTCACCTACGGAGAGCGAAGCTTTCAAATCCGCTACCTCTCACCGGACGAAGCATTGGTCATCCGAATTGATGCCGACGGACAGGAGCACGCCGTTCACGTACCGCGCCTTTCGATTGCCGACAACAGCTATCTCGGCGAGGCGGCCTTTACCGAGCCCTTTGGCCTGAGCCTGAAGAAAACGGACGAAAAAACAATCTCCGTCCGTTCGTAAAAAACACTTGCACAATCAATTAAAATGCAGTATGATAATAAAAAACATAAAGGAGAAACGCTATGAACATTGTATGTTTAGATATGGAGGGCGTATTAGTCCCCGAGATTTGGATCGCATTCGCCGAAGCCACCGGTATTCCCGAGCTTAAGCGCACCACCCGTGATGAGCCCGACTACGACAAGCTGATGGCCTACCGCCTCAACATCCTCAAGGAGCACGGCCTCGGCCTCAAGGAGATTCAGGCAACCATCGAGACCATCGATCCCCTGCCCGGCGCCAAGGAGTTTTTGGACGAGCTGCGCGCCACCACCCAGACCATCATCCTCAGCGACACCTTCGAGCAGTTTGCCGCTCCGCTGATGAAGAAGCTCGGAATGCCCACCATCTTCTGCAACACCCTGGAGGTGGCAGAGGACGGCACCATCACCGGCTACAAAATGCGGGTAGAAAAATCCAAGCTGACCACCGTGAAGGCTTTGCAATCCATCGGGTTTGATACCATTGCCGCAGGCGACAGCTTCAACGATCTGGGCATGATTCAGGCCAGCAAGGCGGGCTTCCTCTTCCGCAGCACCGAGCAGATCAAAAAGGATTATCCCAACATCCCCGCCTTCGAGGAGTTCGACGATTTCCTTGCCGCCATCAAGGCCGCATTATAATTTTCTAAAAAAAGTTTCCGCACAGCGGGAACTTTTTTTAATGAAATTGTTGCAAAGACACGCTTTTTGCTTTATAATGTAATAGTTTGAATAAAACTGAAAGGTATTGAACGATGATTTGCAATACGATTTTAGACGCGATGGGCAACACCCCCATCATCCGCCTGCAGCATATGGTTGAACCGGGCAGTGCGGAAATCTTAGTGAAATTTGAAGGACTGAACGTGGGCGGCTCCATCAAGACCCGCACCGCATACAATATGATCCGCGATGCCGAGGCCCGCGGTCTGATCCACAAGGATACCGTCATCGTGGAGCCCACCAGCGGCAATCAAGGCATCGGGCTGGCATTGGTCGGCGCGGTGCGGGGCTATCCCGTTAAGATCATCATGCCCGATTCGGTCAGCGAGGAACGCAGAAAGCTGGTCAATCAGTACGGCGCAGAGGTCATTTTGGTGCATGATGCCGGCAACATCGGCGCCTGCATCGAGGAATGCCTCGCTTTGGCGCTGAGAATGAAGGCAGAAAACCCCAACGTTTTTGTGCCCCAGCAATTTGAAAATCCCGCCAACCCCGCCATTCAGCGGGAGCAGACCGCGGCCGAGATCTTAGAGCAGGTCAACGGCCCGATCCACGGCTTTTGCTCCGGCATCGGTACCGGCGGTACCATCACCGGGATCGGCGAGGCCTTAAAGGCGGAGAATCCCGACATGACCATCTGGGCGGTAGAGCCTGAAAATGCGGCCATCCTTTCGGGCGGCTCCATCGGCACCCACCTGCAGATGGGCATCGGCGACGGAATCATCCCCGCCATTTTAAATCAGAGCATCTACAACGACGTTTGCATCGTTAAGGACGAAGAAGCCCTGCAGACCTCCAAGGACTTAGCCGCCAAGGAGGGGATCCTCTGCGGCATCAGCAGCGGCACCAACGTGGCGGCAGCGCTGAAGCTGGCCAAGGTGCTGGGCGAGGGCAAAACAGTCGTTACCGTGCTGCCCGATACGGCGGAGCGCTACTTCTCCACCCCGCTTTTCGAATAAAAATCAGAAAAAAATATTGATTTTACGCAAAAAATGCGATAAAATAAAGAGTGGTTAAATTATCTTTAGACCAAGAAGGGATCTGAAATTTATGGAAACAAAAGAACGCAGAGTCGGTACTATCTCCCGCGGCATCCGCTGCCCCATCATTCGTGAGGGCGATGATCTTGCCGCCATCGTAACGGAAAGCGTTTTGGCAGCCGCCGAATCCGAAGGGTTCTCCCTGCGGGATCGGGACGTCATCTCAATGACCGAATCCATCGTGGCCAGAGCACAGGGCAACTACGCCTCTGTTGATGCGATTGCCGAGGACGTGAAGAATAAGCTGGGCGGCGAGACCGTCGGCGTGATCTTCCCCATCCTCTCCCGCAACCGCTTCGCCATCTGCCTGCGCGGTATCGCCAAGGGCGCTAAGAAGATCGTTTTGATGCTGAGCTACCCCTCCGACGAAGTAGGCAACAGTCTGGTCAGCCTCGATAAGATCGACGAGGCGGGCATCAACCCCTACAGCGACGTTCTGACCTTAGAGCGCTACCGTGAGTTGTTCGGCGAGAATAAGCATGAGTTTACCGGCGTTGACTACGTGGAATACTACAGCGAGCTGATCCGCTCCTGCGGCGCCGAAGTAGAGATCATCTTTGCCAACCAGGCAAAAGCGATCCTCGATTATGCCGACTGCATCATCAACTGCGATATTCATACCCGTGCCCGCACCAAGCGCATCCTGCTGGCAGGCGGCGCTAAAGTTGTTTGCGGACTGGACGATCTGATGAACGCCCCCGTAAACGGCAGCGGCTGCAACGAAAAATACGGCCTGCTGGGCTCCAATAAATCCACCGAAGACATGGTCAAGCTTTTCCCCAGAGAGTGCAAGGATCTGGTGTTGGACGTTCAGAAGCGTATTCTGGAAGCCACCGGCAAGCACGTCGAGGTCATGGTCTACGGCGACGGCGCCTTCAAGGATCCTCAGGGCAAGATCTGGGAGCTGGCAGACCCCGTTGTCTCCCCCGCCTTCACCGACGGCCTGATCGGCACGCCCAACGAGCTGAAGCTGAAGTATCTGGCCGATAACGACTTTAAGGATCTCTCCGGTGAAGAGCTGAAGAAGGCGATCTCCGAGTCCATCAAGGCCAAGGATGGCTCCAGCCTTGTGGGCAATATGGCCGCCCAAGGCACCACCCCCCGCCAACTGACCGACCTGATCGGCTCCCTTTGCGACCTGACCAGCGGCTCCGGTGATAAGGGTACCCCCGTTGTTTTGGTGCAGGGTTATTTCGATAACTATACCACTTGATTATAAAATAGGAGGATAAAACAATGGATAGCAATGTTCGTCCCGAGTCCATGGCTCGTATTACCACCAAAGAGCTCGCCGATGCCTTTATCGCCGAGCAGATAGCCGCCGTTCGCAAACAGGTCGGCGATAAAAAGGTTTTGTTGGCGCTCTCCGGCGGTGTGGATTCCTCCGTCGTTGCCGCTTTGCTGATCAAGGCAATCGGCAAGCAGTTGGTCTGCGTACACGTCAACCACGGTCTGATGCGTAAGAATGAATCGGAAAACGTCATCAAGCTGTTTCAGGATGAGCTGGATGCCAACCTGATCTACGTAGACGCTACCGACCGTTTCCTTGATCTGCTCAAGGATGTGGCAGAGCCCGAGAAAAAGAGAAAGATCATCGGTGCCGAATTCATCAACGTTTTTGCCGATGAGGCCAGAAAGCTGGAGGACATCTCCTTCCTGGCGCAGGGTACCATCTATCCCGATATTCTGGAAAGCTTCAAGCAAGCCGAAGGCAAAAAGGCCGTTAAGTCCCATCATAACGTGGGCGGTCTGCCCGAGGATCTGCAGTTTGAGCTGGTTGAACCGATCAAGCTGCTCTTTAAGGACGAAGTTCGTGTGGTCGGCGAGGCGCTGGGCCTGCCCCATGCAATGGTCTACCGTCAGCCCTTCCCCGGCCCCGGCCTGGGCGTGCGCTGCCTCGGTGCCATCACCCGTGATCGCCTGCACGCGCTGCGTGAGGCGGATGCCATCCTCCGCGAGGAATTTGATATCTGCGGCCTTAATGAAAAAGTATGGCAGTATTTCGTCGTCATTCCCGACATCAAGAGCGTCGGCGTCAAGGA
>JAFQKO010000011.1 GCA_017396865.1 Clostridia bacterium
CTCATCGCGGGCGATGGCAACGCTATCCGCCACCTGCAATTCCCCGCGATACACCTTTTTCAAGGCTTGGCCGAGCATACTCGTCTTATACTTGTCCATAGCGATGCCCATCCGCTCCAGCTCCTCGATGAGGTATTCCCCACCCTTCAGCAGATGATAGGTATCCTTTTTGAGGGCGATATATTGGCTTTTGATGGCGTTGCCGATGATGCCGGTACGGGTTGCCTCCGTGCCCAGCTCCAAGCCCTCAAACATGGCGCGGTATTCCTCCCGATCGTCGGCCTCCTCAGCGGCAGCCTTTTCCTCACGGAAGGGATTTTTGAGATAATTATTCAGCGTTTCGATGGTATAGTGGCGGGGCGGAGAGGTCTCCTTCTCCTTGGGGGCAAAGTCGATATTCACCCGATCCCCCTTTTCCAGCGGCGGAAGCAGCTTATTCTTTTGGCCGCCGTCGTCGTAGCGGGTCCAGCCCGGCTGAACGATGACGGTGCCCTTTAAGCGAAACTCCTCCAGCTCGCCAACCTTGATCACCATTTCGGCCTTTTCGGCAAGGCAATCCTCGGCGCAAAACACCGCGGCGAACCGCCGAAAGATGGTCTGATACACCAGCATCTGCCGCTCGGTCAGCGCCTCCTTTTTGGGGATCTTATGGGTAGGCGTCAGCGCCGAGTGAGATTCGATCTTGCTGTCGTCGAAGATGCTCTTGCCGTCGCGGAATTTGACCTGATAGCCCAGCTCTGCCACCTTATTGATGATATTTTTGATTTTGCCCTTTTCCTGCTCGGCTAAATATTCCGAATTGGTACGCGGATAGGTGATATAGCCTGCCTCATAGAGTTCCTGCGTTAGCTTCAGGCTCTCCTCCATCGGCATTTTATACTTTTTGCCCAGCACGTTTTGCAGCTTGGAAAGGGAGAACAGCTTGCCCGGCTGGAGGGTGGTTTTCTTCTTTTTCTTTTCGGTCACCACCGCCTCGCAGGCATTGAGGGCGGCGGCATATTCCTCCGCCTTGGCCTTGCTGTTTTTATCGAATTTTTGCTTGGAGGTCAGCTCGATGGGCTCACCCTTGGTTTCGGCATTGCTGACCACCGCATAATAAATCTCGGGGATGAAATTTTCGATCGCCTTATCCCGATCGTAGATGGCCTTGACGATGGGGACGATCACCCGCCCCACCCGCAGCAAAACACCCGTTTTCAAGGTAGCATAGCGGGTGAGGTTGACACCGTACAGCCAGTCCACGTAGGTGCGGGCGAAGCCTTCGTCGGCGAGGTTCTGATATTCCGATTCCTCCTTCATGGAGGAAAGCGCCTCTGCCACCGTTTCGGGGGTCTGATCGGGCAACCACAGCCGATAAAAGGGCTTCTCCACCCCCGTATGCTGCACGCAAAGACGAATGATAATTTCTCCCTCACGATCAGCATCCCCCGCGTTGACGATTTTATCCACGTCGGTGCGGGCGCAGAGGGTGCGGATCAATTCAAATTGCCGCTGAACACCCTCATCGGGCTGCTTATCGGCGCCCTTGCGAAGCTGAAAGCGAAACTGCTCGGGAAAGCAGGGGATATTCTCCATCGACCACCGCCCCGTGGCGGTAGGGCCGGTATAATCCTCGATATCGCAAAGAGAAAAAAGATGCCCGAATGCCCAGGTAACAAGATATCCCTCGCCCTCAAAATAACCGTTGCGGCGGGCGCACTTGCCGATGCCCGCAACGATGTTGCGCGCAAGGCTGGGTTTTTCGGCAATAATCAGGGTCATC
>JAFQKO010000012.1 GCA_017396865.1 Clostridia bacterium
ATCAGGAACTTCTCCGGCATGGTAACGCTGATGGGTTCGGGAGTGGTGGTAGGATCGGTGATGAAGCCGGTCAGCGCGGAAGCCACCGCGGTTTCGGGAGAAACCAGGTAGACCTGACCATCCTTTGTACCGGAGCGGCCCAGGAAGTTCCGGTTGAAGGTACGAAGGCTCACGCCGCCGGAATTGGGAGAGAAGCCCATGCCGATGCAGGGGCCGCAGGCACATTCCAGAACTCTTGCACCGGAAGCCAGAATGTCAGAAAGCGCGCCGCAGTTTGCCAGCATGGTCAGAACCTGCCTGGAGCCGGGGGATACGGACATGCTGACGGAGGGGTGAACGGTTTTGCCCTTCAGCATGGCGGCCACCTTCAGAAGATCCATCAGGGAAGAATTGGTGCAGGAACCGATGCAGACCTGATCCACCTTGGTGCCCTTGAGGGAAGAAACCTTCACCACGTTATCGGGACTGTGGGGGCAGGCGATCAGCGGCTCGAGGGTGGAGAGATCGATATCGATGATACGATCGTATTCGGCATCGTCGTCGCTCTTGAGCTCCTTCCAGACCTCGCCGCGGCCTTCGGCCTCCAGGAAAGCCTTGGTGACCTCATCGGAGGGGAAGATGGAGGTTGTGGCGCCCAGCTCGGTACCCATGTTGGTGATTGTGCCGCGCTCGGGAACGCTCAGGGTGGCAACACCTTCGCCGCCCCATTCCACGATGGCGCCTACGCCGCCCTTGACCGAGAGAATTCTCAAAATCTCCAGGCTGACGTCCTTGGCGGTAACAAAATCACGGAGCTTACCGGTCAGGTTGACCTTGATCATCTTGGGCATGGTGATGTAGTAGGCCCCGCCGCCCATGGCGACCGCCACGTCCAGACCGCCCGCACCGAAGGCGAGCATACCGATACCGCCGCCGGTGGGGGTATGGCTATCGGAGCCGATGAGGGTCTTGCCGGGGATGCCGAACCGCTCCAGATGCACCTGATGGCAGATGCCGTTGCCGGGGCGGGAGAAATAGATGCCATGCTTCTTGGCGATGGATTGGATAAAGCGATGGTCATCGGCATTCTCAAAGCCCGATTGCAGGGTGTTGTGGTCGATATAGGCCACGCTCCGCTCGGTGCGAACGCGATCGATGCCCATCGTTTCAAATTCAAGGTATGCCATCGTACCGGTGGCATCCTGGGTGAGAGTCTGGTCGATGCGCAGGGCAACCTCCGAGCCGGGGGTCAGCTCGCCCTTGATCAGATGGTCTTTAATGATTTTTTGTGCAATTGTAAGTCCCATGTTCTGTCATCCTTTCATAATATGGTTCTTTGCGTTTTGGGTGTGTTGCAAAATGGCGGCCTCTGCTCTTGCAGGGTCGTGGGCAGCCAGCGCCTCATAAATGGCGCGGTGCTCCGCCACCGAGCTTTCGGCACGGCTCTTATTCTCCACCGACCGCTTACGATAGCGCTGCACCTTCTTATGCAGCGGCGCCAGCGTATCATGGATCACGGCGCTGCCGCAGAATTTATAAACCAGCTCGTGGAAACGGCTGTCCATTGCCTTGATATGGTCGGAATCCCGCTTGGTGAGGTAGAATTCCTGCAGGTCCAAGGTTTCCTGCAGCTCCTTGAGCTGCTCCTCGGTGATCCGCTCGGCGGCACGGGCGGCGGCAAAGCCCTCGATGCGCAGCCGCAGCTCCATGATATCCTGCAGATCCTCGCGGGTGATCCCCAGAACCATCAGACCCTTTTTGGTTTCCCCCAGCAGATGCTCCTGCTGCAGGCGGCGCAGCGCCTCCCGCACGGGAGTACGGCTGACGCCCAGCGCCTGACACAGCTCGGTTTCCACAAGGTATTCGCCGCGGGCATAATGGCCGCTCAAAATATCGGTTTCCAGCCGTTCGAAGACCTGATCGGCCAGCGTATGCGTTTTATGTTCGATCATTTTTTCAGCTCCTTCGCCAATTCTTCCGCCTTCGCTTCCAGCTCACCGGTGGAAAGAGCGGTTTCACGCCCGCTCTCATATTCCCGATCGACCCATTCCTTCATGGCGACCACCAGCGGATCCCGCTTGGTATAGGCATCGGCGCCCTCCAGATGGTAATGCTCATTCAGCCAATAGGCGATACCCGCCAAGCCGGAGGTTTTACCCACCAGCACCGAAGCGGAACGGTTCAGAATTTTCTTGGTATCAAAGATATTATAGATCTCTTCGTCCTTCAGCAGACCGTCGGCATGGATGCCTGCCTTGGTGACGTTGAAGTTATCCCCGATGAAGGGGGTCATAACCGGGATCTGATAGCCGATCTCCCGCTTGAAGAACTCGGCAATTTCAGTAATAACGGTGGTATCCATCCCATCGAGCGAGCCGCGCAGGGAAGCATACTGCATCACCATCGCCTCCAAGGGCACGTTACCGGTACGCTCACCGATACCCAGCAGCGAGCAGTTAACAGCGGAGGCGCCGTACAGCCATGCGGTAGAGGCATTGGCCACCGAGAGATAGAAATCATTGTGGCCGTGCCACTCCAGCAGCTCGCTGGGCACCTCGGAATAGTGCTGCAGACCGTAGATGATGCCGGGCACGCTGCGGGGCAGCGAAACCTCGGGATAGGGCACGCCATAGCCCATGGTATCGCAGGCGCGAATGCGAACGGGGATGCCCGCATCGCGGCTCATCTTCATCAGCTCGTTGACAAAAGGAACAACGAAGCCGAAGAAATCCGCTCTGGTGATATCCTCCAGATGGCAACGGGGCATAACCCCCGCCTCAAAGGCCTGGGCAACGGCGGCCAGATAGGTATCCATCGCCTGCCGACGGCTCATCTTCAGCTTTTTGAAGATATGATAATCGCTGCAAGAAACAAGGATGCCCGTTTCACGGACGCCGAGATCCTTCACCAGCTTGAAATCCTCCTTATTGGCACGGATCCAGGTGGTGATCTCGGGGAACTTCAGCCCCAGCTCCTGGCAACGGCGCAGGGCCTCGCGGTCCTTCTCGCTGTATACAAACATTTCGGTCTGGCGGATGATGACGAAGGGACCGCCCAGCTTGGAGAGCAGCTTATAGATCTCCACGATCTGATCGACGGTATAGGGCTCCACCGACTGCATCCCATCTCGCAGAGAGGTATCGGTGATCCAAATCTCCGAGGGCATTCCCAAGGGAACGCGGCGATGGTTAAAGGTTACTTTCGGAATTTCGGTATAACTGTATAAATCGCGATAAAGATGGGGCTCTGCCACATCCTGAAGCTCGTATTTATAGGTCTCGTCTTCCAATAAATGACTGATCTGAGAAAGTTCAGGCATTGTCTTTCCTCCTCACTTTGTATGATTGTATACAATTATACTACGATCGCTTGTATTTGTCAATCATTGCATAACCAAAAACCCCTGCACAAAGCAGGGGTTTTTGGTTATTTTGTATATTATTGAGCTTTAAAGATGATACCGACGACCCGCGGGCCCGCATGGGATGCAATGATGGGGCCGATGCGATAGCTGTCGGTCGGCGGATAGCCCAGCGCTGCCTCGGCGGCGGCCGCCATCAGATCGCGATCCTGCTCATTCTCGCCGTATACAACCATATAGGGCGTACCTGCGACGATCTCGCTTTGCACCTTTTTGGCGATAAAGGGAACGATTGCCCGCTCACCCCGCACCTTATCCTTGGTGGTAATACCATGATCGCAGATGCGCATGATGGGCTTCATCCCCAGCGCCTCGCCCACAAAGGCGGTTACGCTGGAAATCCGCCCGCTGCGGGCAGCATATTTCAAGGTAAAGAGGCCGGCATAGATGCGGCTGTGCTGCAGCCAATCCTCAACGAAGGCGAGGATCTCCTCCACGCTCTTGCCTGCCCGCGCCATGCGGGCCGCCTCCACCGCCGCATAGCCATAAGCGCCGGTATAGGAGCGACCCTCAATGGTATGAACGGTCATCCGCTCCTTGGCAGCGGGATATTCTTCATAAAAGCTTTGCAGGGCCAGCACCGAATTCTGATAGGTGGCGGAGGCCTCGGCATTGATCAGGATCTGCACCACGTCGGTATAGCCCTGCTCATAATATTCTTTATAATAATCCTCAAATTGGAAGGGGGTGATCTGCGCAGTCTTGGGAATTCCCTCGCTCTCCCTCACCAGTGCATAAAAGGCCTCGTTATCCAGCTCCTCACGGCTGATATATTCCTGATCATCCAGCGTTACCTTATAATTCAATACGCGGATGCCCAGCTCTTTCTCGTGGATTGCGGAAATATCTGATGCGGAATCGGTCACGATCAGAATTTTACTCATAAACTTCTCCTAACATTAAATTTTTTTAATTTTTTCTCATTATACACAATTCCGTTGTATTTGTCAACAATCCAATTTTCTCCTTGCATTCAAAAGCCCGACGCTTTATAATATCATTATAATATCATTCGGAGGGCATGATGAAAAATACACTTTATTTACTCAAAAACGCAACCCATACCCAGATGCAAAGCCTCATCGCCACCGAGGAGAGCGGCAAGCTGATCGTTATCGACGGCGGCAATACCGGCGATGCCCTGCACCTTTTGGAAAAGCTCAAGGAGATCAGCGGGCAGGAAGTTCCCCATATCGACGCATGGATCTTCACCCATTGCCACAGCGACCATCTCAACGCCTTTTACGAGCTGCTGGAAAACCATCCCGGTTCGGTGGAATTTGATGCGGTCTACTGCACCTTTCCCTCCCCTCAATACCTCGTTGAGGAAGGCGACAAAGCAGATAAAACGATGGAGACCTTTCTGCGGCTGCTCCCTACCTTTGCCGAAAAATGGCATCCCATCTCGGCGGGCGACGTGTATTCATTCGGCACCATGAAGATCGAATATCTGCTGGATATCGACACCTCGATCCTCCAAAACAAGGCCAACAACAATTCCAACGTTTTCCGCATGACCCTCGGCCAAAAGACTATTCTCTTTTTAGGCGATCTCGGCATTGAGGGCGGCCGCTCCCTGCTCGCCCGCTACGGCAAGAGCCTCAAAAGTGACCTCTGCCAGATGGCCCACCACGGCCAAAACGGCGTAGAGCGGGACGTTTACGAGGCGATTGCACCCGAAGCTTGCCTTTGGTGCGCCCCCGATTGGCTCTACGACAACGACCGCGGCAAGGGCTTCAATACTCATGTCTACCAAACAGTAATCGTCCGCGGCTGGATGGAGGAGCTGGGGGTTAAGACCCACTACGTAATCAAAGACGGCGACCATGCCATCGAATGCTAAAAAAATAGGCTGTAAAAAATTTTACAGCCTATTTTTATTTAGTTTGCAGCCTGAACGCGACGGTTGCGCTCATCTACGTAGGCGGTAATCTGCTTGGCAACGGCGCAGGTTTTCTCTGCATCGTTGGCATAAACCGCCGCCTCCAGATGGCGAATCAGATCCAAAATTTGCTGCTCCAATTCCTTGGCGGAATCGGTGGATCTGGTGGGTGCGGCATGGATCAGATCGTAAACCCGCTCCACCGCCTTATTGGCGGCCGCATCGGCACTCTTGCCCATCAGCAGCTTCACGCGGGAGGCGCTGTGCTTAAGATAGGCCGCTTCGGCCTCTCGCTCCTGCACCGCCTCCACCGTATGCTCATTGGAATGCATCAGCACCAGCAGGATCACCAAATAGATGCCGGTTACCAAAATCTGGATCACCAGCTCGGCGGTGAGTGATTCGGGGCGCAGCGCCATAAAGATCAGGCCGATGGCCAGCTCGGCCAAAAGGTAGAGGCCGGAAAGGCCTACCAGCGGCAGGCTGATCTCTTCGGTAACCTTACTCTTGGTTGTGAAATAGGGGGTTGCCACCATCATCAGGTAGGCAAAATGGATCATGGCATAGGCAAACCACACCGAAGCGGGATGGTCGGCACCGCCGATGATAAAGAACAGCGCATTAAAAATAATGATAAACAGAGAGCTTGCTCCAAAGGAAAGGAGCGCTTTTTTACCGTTCATAGCTCATTCCTCACATTCTGCTGAGGATCTCGGCCTTCTTGGCGTCATATTCCGCTTGCTCGATCAGGCCTGCGTCCAGCATTTTCTTTAATTTAGTCAGGGTTTCCATCGGGTCCTCCGCTTGCTTGGGTGCAGCCGCTTCGGCCATGGGCGAAAACGCCTGCTGCGCCATCGAACCGAAGGCGCCGCCTGCGGCCATACCCATGCTGATCTCGGCGCCCATGGCACCCAGACCGCCGCCGTTGGGATTATTGGCCATATCACCCATAATATTGACCGCCTGCTGCTTGCCCCAGTTCTCGCCGAGAATATCCATAACCGCCTTATCGGCCTGGGCATTCCGCATCTTCTGAATGGCATCCATGCCGATCTCATCATACTTACGGCGCAGCTCATCATCGGCAATATCCAATGCCGCTACGTTGAAGTTGATGCACCGCAGACCGTAGTCGCTTAAAATCTCCTGCATGAAGGGCTGAATGGTTTCGGAGAATTCATCCAGCCGCGCATCGATCCCCAAAATCTCGGTATTGGATTCATTGATCGCGCGGGCGATAACCGACTTGATCTTACTGCGAAGCTCATAGCTGAAATACTTATTCAGCTCCTCCTGCTCATAAGAGGGAACGTTATTACCCACCATCTTTTCCAGAAAGATCGCAGGATTTGCAATCTGCACCTTATAGGAGCCGCGTGCCTTCAGAGAGGTGGCAATTCCCAGCAGCTTATCCCGCACCTGGATGGGAGAATCGGTGCCCCAGCGGATCTCCATGCTATGCGCCGAGCGCACAAAGTAGACCACGCAGTTGAAGGTGCTGATCCCGCCGGTAAAGGCCGTACGCAAACGGCTGATAAAGGGATAGTTCTGGGTGGAGAGCTTATAGGTACCGTTTTCAAAGACCTGCTCGATCCGACCGCCGTTGACAAAAATCGCCTGTTCACCGGGCATAACGATCAGGGTAGAATTGGTATTGAAATCCTCCTCGGGCTGACGCCAGATCAGCAGATTTCCCGCACCGCTGTTTTTGATAACGTCGGCCCAATGCTTTTTGCCGCCGATATAGGCCGCCTCATTGGGGTTCTTTTTAAAGAATGCCATTGTGACAATCCTCCTTTAAGAATTATTATATATGAAAGAAAAGAACTTTTCGTGAATAATCTGTAAAAAAACCGCCGACCATCTTGGTAGCAAAGAAGCCGGCGGTTTTAAAAAAAGAACTTAGTCGTCCTTGCGGAAAACCAGCATGTTGAAGTATACGGTGACGTCGCTTGCGCCAAACAGGGAAGCGAGGCAGCCGGCCTTCTTGGTAACGGGGATCTGCTGGATGCAATCCAGAACCCAACCGCCAACAGCTTCGTTGTTGATGATGGAAGCGTATACACGAACAGCCTCGGAATAGCTCTCTTTGCGCTTGATGGTCAATTCAACGGGACCTGCAATAGTCTTATACTGAGTCATGATAATGTTCCTCCGTAGATTTTAATGTAAAAATATTGTCGTTATCGAGCAAGAATTGCTACCTTACTTGCTCAGTTTAACTACCTTTTCATCCAGATACTTGCGGATCTTCTGACCCAGCTTGGAATCCGGACGGATATGCTTTGCCAGCGTGGGGCTGACAGCATAATAGAAGCGGATAAAGGCTCTGCCCCAAAGGCGCTTGGCCAGATAATCATCGCGATAGCGGCGCAGCGTTACAACCTGCGGGCAGGTATAGCTGCCGTAAACAGCGGTTGCGATATAGCAGCCGAAGGAGCCGCGGGTCTTGCGGTCGTAGGCGCCGTTCTTCACCTGCTCGATGAAATCAACCTCGGGCTGAATTTCCGCCTTATACTGATCCTTGATGTTGGCGGGCGCATACTCGATGGCGCGGAACGCATATTTTTCCAGCGTGCTGCCCATGATGCTGGCCTTGGTCAGCGGGCCGCTGTTGCCGTAGTTGTCCTTATAATCATAGTACCGATCAAAATAGCGGTTGCAGAGATATAAACCCCACCATGCCTCGTGGCAGTTGGGCTTAATGGTCAGCACCTCTTTATAGGTCTTAACCGCCTTTTCGGGATTGCCATCCTCCACCAACATCTCAGCGTTGAGCAGCAGGCTCTTAACGGTCGGCAGACCGTCTACCGTAATAACGTCGATGACCTTATGCGGTGTGTGACAAAACTCACATTCGCAAAAGCCGTTCAGATCAACGTCGTCTACCTTAATGCTGCCACCGCAGGTGGCGCATATTGCCGGTTGAATTGCCATAATTAATTTCCCCCTCTTTAGGGTGAGCAATTAAACCCGAACCCCGTTTTAAAAAGGCGGATTTTTGCCCACTCATCGTTAAAATACTCGCTAATACGGCAGTATTAGCTGCGTTTTGTGCCTTGATTGAGCAAAAATCCGCACTTTTTAAAATCTTCGACCTCAAAGCGAGGAGATTTCGAGG
>JAFQKO010000090.1 GCA_017396865.1 Clostridia bacterium
CCCTGCTCCCAAACGTTGGAGGTGGCATTCAGCCCGTTCAGCAGGGTGCCGTTGGTCATGTCGCCGTAGGAGAAGGCGGTGGCACCGTTGGTATCGGCAATGCCGCAGTCCTCATAATAATAGCAGGTGGAGAAATCCCTCTTGCTTCCGGTACGGGAAAGGGCGGCACCGGAACCGTTGCGATCGGTGATGATACCGCTGCTCCAGCAGTTGGTCATGATAATGTTGCCCTGACCCCAGCCGTTGAGACCGGCGGGGGATTTACCGGTAATGCTGCCGGTATTATAGCAGGAGGTGAAGTTTGCGCCGCCGCGGGCAACGCCTGCGATACCCGCCGTGCCGTCGGTGGCACCGACGTTATGGGAGGTGATGTCTGCGCTGTTGCTGCAGCGGATAAAGGTACAGGCATCGCCGTAGCCTGCGATGGCGCCGACACGGTTATCACCGACCACCGAGCCGCTTGCGATATGGACGTCCGTAAAGGTGGCGCCGTAGGCCTTGCCGAAGAGACCGACACCGTCGCCCTGCTCGATGTTGATCTGCAGGTTATAGATCTTATAGCCCTGGCCGTTATAGGTGCCGCGGAAGGTATCCTCGAAGTTTTGGGGCGAGATATTGGTCCCATAGGTACCGCCTGCGCTGGGGGTGAATGGCTTTGTAAGGGTAATATCGTTCGTTTGCAGCAGGGTCTTGCCGCTGAAGGAGTTGCCTGCGGTAATGAGGTCGGCCATCTTTTGCAGGTCGGCTTCGCTGCTGATGGTATAGGTGGAGGCCGTTCCGTCGAAGCTTTGAATGTTTGCGATTTCGGAGGAAGAGACGGCGTCCTTTTCCTCGGTGGAGGCGCTGATGGCAATGCTGTCGGTCGACCAGATGGAATCGAGGTACTTGGCGCGGTCGATCAGGTATGCACGCAGGAATTCCACGTGCTCCTGATAGGTATCGCCGGTATCGTTGTAGTTGGAGTTGTCGGTGGAGTTGAGATTTTCCCAAAAGGTGAAGTTCATCGCCGCCGAGTCTTTGAGCATATTATAATATTCGGTAATGGTCTTGAGCTCGCTGCCTGCGGGGGAAGTCTCTTCCTTGGTGGTCATCTGAATCAGCGGATAGTAGATACTCTCCCATTCGGCATAGACCGTATTGAGAAAGCTTTCTTTTTTATAGAGATTTTTATAGATATAGTTCTTTTTGTTGGCGGCATAGATACCGCTGCCGTCGGTGGAGTCGCCGGAAATATAGTTGCCCAGCGCATTGTCGTAGTCCCATACGGGGCCGCAGTAGCCAACGGTCGACTCGGTGTCGGAGGGCTTATAGTAATATTGGCTGGTGACGTCGGCATCGATATTTTTGGAGATCTCTTCGATGATATATTTACGGGCAAGGGAGGTCAGGTCGAAATATTCATAGTAATACTTGCCGGTGGTGGGGCAGATGCCGTCGGCGGCAAAGACTGCGTCCTCAAACTCCTGGAAGTAGTTGGCGATGTAGTCCACCTGCGCGCGGGAGGCGTATTCCGGCTCTTTAATGACCACCGCTTGACCGCGGTCGGTCACAAAGCCGCTGGCCTCGGCGGTGTAGCGGTCGGCATAGTCCAGCTCCAGCAGGTAGCCGCCGGTGATGTCGGCGGGGTTGTTGGGAATCTCGTAGCCCTTGCGGGTGCCGGGGGTGGAGCCGTTGGCGGGCCCGAAGGTGGGATAATCCTCTAAATCCAGCTCGTTGACGTCCTGGGTGGAGTCCTCTAAGTTGTTGATCTCCACACGGTCGTCGTTGATGTGCACCTTCTCGGTGAGCTGATAGGTGCCGCGGTATTCGCCGTTGCAATAGAGATCTACGTAGGTGGAGAGGCCGGAGTTGGTCAGCCCTGCCGAATAAGCCATATCATAAACCAGGGCGTTACGGAAGAGGGAACGCTCTAAGTAGTTGGCCAGCAGGATCCAGGTCTTATTCTTGCCTGCGTCGCCCGTCAGGTCGGTCTTTTTGTCCAGCTTGATCTGGTATGGCTTCTTGGGACGGCTCCAGGTGGCGTTGCCGCGACCCTTGATCTCGCCGAGGGTGTTGTCGTACACTACGTTGCCGTCGGCGTCCAGCATCTTCATATAGCCGGATTCCTTATTGCCCTTCTTGGCATGGATATAGTCCATGTTGCCCGATTCGGTGGTGATATACATGGTGCCGACGTTGGCAGATTGCATCACCACAACGGGATAATCGGTGCCGTTGAGGTTGACGGTATGGCTGCCGGGGGTCAGCAGACCGACCGCTGCACCGTCGGTGAAGGTGGTGCCGTCGATGGAGCAGGAAACGGCATTCTCCAGCCAGATCTGCAGATAGGTGGTATCACAGGTCGAGGGCATGAAGAGATAGTAGACGGCGTCGGTATCGTCGTACCACCATTTGACGGCAGAGATGGGGCGCTCCTCCTCTACCGCCTCGCCGACAATGGGCGAGGCCCAAAGGGCGGGCTCCTCGGCCGCCAAAGCAACTGCGGGCAGGCTGCCGATCAGCATAACCAGCACCGCTAACAGAGCGACCAGATTTCGAATTGTTCGTTTCATAGCAAGACCTCCTGAAAAGATACTTATACAGTATAAATTATACCATAAATATTAATTGGAAGAAAATGACGAAATGAATACAAAACCAAACACAATGGGGACAACGAGTTATTTGGGCAGGGCATTCGCCTTGCATGAATTGATCCGCAAGCAAATCACGAATTGCCGCTACGCGGCATGGAGGGAGCGGAAATCCCTCCCCTACATCGCGGCACGGGCGACACACCAAATCATTTGGGTACTTTGCCACTCTGTTTGGTGTGTACCACCCAAATCATTTGGGTGCTTTGCCACTCTGTTTGGTGTGTACCACCCAAATCATTTGGGTACTTGCTCATTGGTTTGGATTCAACCACCCAAACCATTTGGGTGGTTGCCCATCGGTTTGGCATTGACCACCCAAATCATTTGGGTGCTTTGCCACTCTGTTTGGTGTGTACCACCCAAATCATTTGGGTACTTGCCCATCGGTTTGGCATTGACCACCCAAATCATTTGGGTGCCTATCCATCGGTATGGTGTCGACCACCCAAATCATTTGGGTGCTTGCCCATCGGTATGGCATTGACCACCCAAACCATTTGGGTGCCTATCTATCGGTATGGTGTCGACCACCCAAACCATTTGGGTACCTGCCCATCGGTTTGGCATTGACCACCCAAACCATTTGGGTGCCTATCCATCGGTATGGTGTCGACCACCCAAACCATTTGGGTACCTGCCCATCGGTATGGTGTCGACTACCCAAATCATTTGGGTGCTTGTCCATTGGTATGGAACCGACCACCCAAATCATTTGGGTGCCTGCCCATCGGTTTGGCATTGACCACCCAAACCATTTGGGTACTTGCCCATTGGTATGGAACCGACCACCCAAACCATTTGGATGGTTTGCCACTCTGTTTGGTGTGTACCACCCAAATCATTTGGGTACTTGCCCATCGGTATGGTGTCGACCACCCAAATCATTTGGGTATCTATCCATCGGTATGGTGTCGACCACCCAAATCATTTGGGTGCTTTGCCACTCTGTTTGGTGTCGACCACCCAAACCATTTGGGCGCTTGTCCATTGGTATGGAACCGACCACCCAAATCATTTGGGTACTTTGCCACTCTGTTTGGTGTGTACCACCCAAATCATTTGGGTGGAGGGACACCGATTTATTTGGGCAGGGCATTCGCCCTGCATGAATTGATCCGCAAGCAAATCACGAATTGCCGCTACGCGGCATGAGAAAGCCCCGCAGGCCGAGGCCTGCGGGGCTTTCTATTAGGTTCGGGTTTAACTGCTCACTCTAAGGTGAGCTCGGTATAGATGCCGTTATGGTCGGAGATATAGCCGCCCATCAGCTTTTTATTGAGCACCTGATAGGTATCGGCCTGAATGCCGTTTTCGGAGATCATAATATAGTCGATGATATGACCCCGATCGGGGCCGGGATTATAGCCGCCGGTGGTGGGGGTGTTGTCGTAGTCCTTGCCCGCGATACTGCCGTTGATATCGACAAAGGAGCCGTTCACGGTATATTCCTTATAGCCGTTTGTACTCGTTTCGGCATTGAAATCGCCCGAGAGGATGACGGGATACTCGGTGAAACCGCCCTGCTCGGCGGCACGTGCGGTGATCAAGGGAGCGGCGCCCGCGTGGAAGGTATCGGAGCCATGGAAATGGGAATTGAAGAACAGGAAGATCTTGCCGGTAGCCTTATCCTCCAGCTTGACCCAATTACAGATACGGTAATGGCTTGCACCCCAGCCCTTAGACTCTACCTCGGGGGTATCGGAGAGCCAGAAATAGCCCCGCGCCAGCTCGTTGTACTTAGCGGTCTTATAGAGGATGGGGGTGGATTCCAGGCTGGAGACGGCGCGGTATTGATTGAAGATGGTATACTCATTACCGCAATGGGCCTCCAAATAACTGAGCGACGTGGGAACGACCTCCTGCAGGCCGATGATATCGGGATCATATTCATCGAGCAGGGCCATCAGCCGCGGCATACGGTCGGTGAGCATTTTGTTTTCGCCGTCGTTGGCACAGCGGATGTTATAGCTGATCATCTTGATGGAATTGGGATCGCGCGATTCCTCGGGCAGCGTGGCAACGGGCAGCGGCCCATTGAGATACTGCAGCAGGCGGATGGCATCGGGCATGGAGAAGCCATCGCCGTTGAGATCGGCGCCGTTGAGGTCGATCTCCTCCTCCCCGATCAGGTCGTTGAGATAGCGCAGGATCCGCAGGGCATCGGCCAGGCTGACAAGGAAGTCGCCGTTGGCATCGCCCCGCACCACGTTGCTTTTAGCAATGGCGGGGAACCGCTCGGTTTGCGTCCAAACAGCGGGGTCCAGCGTTTGGGGCAGCGCGGGATCGGTCAGCTCCACGTCGGTGAGGGCGGTGGCAGCCCCTTCCCCGCCGTGCCAATCCCAATAATAGGACTTGGCTTCGCCGTTATCGGCGATGGCGTGGCGGGCAGCACCATAGAGTGCGCCCACGTTGACGCATTGCTCCACCTTCCCGTAGTTGGCGGCGGTGATGCCTGCGGCAACCGCCTCGGGGGCAACGATGCGTGCATGGTTGATGCAGTTTTTAACGGTGCCGTTGTTGATGGCGGCGATGCCGCTTGCGGATTTTGAGCCCAGCACGTAGCCATCGACGGTACAGCCGCTGATCTCGCCGCTGTTGAGCTTGACGATGCCGCCCGCTTCGGTACCGTAGGTAACGGTATCGCGGAGGGAGACCTCGATGACGCGGCCTTCGTTCTTGGCGCCGAAGATGCCGTTTGCGAAGCGGTTACCGCCCGCAAAGCTCAGCTTACGCACCTCGGCGGTTTTGGTGAGGCTTGTGAACAGCGGGGTATTCAGCCCATAGATGGTGAAGCTGAGGCCGTTCAGCGTGCCGCCGAAGGTACCGCCCGGCAGGGTGAGGGTGGCGGCGTCGATATCGGAGAGCAGGAAGAAATTGCTTCCTTGCAGCGTTTCACTGCGGGAGAGGGCCATCAGCTGCAGCAGATCACCGGTGGTGGCGATGAAATAGTTGCCCTTGCCGTTCCATTGCTGAATAGATACGGCATTGATCGAAAGCTGCAGGTCGATGACCATATTCTCGGTGACGCTGAAGGTGGTTTCGCTCGTTGCAACGCCGTTGACCTTAACGCTCTTGATAATGTTGCGGTAGGACGGCAGGGTATAGCTGCCCTCTGCGGTACGATATTGAATCGAGGTATCCAGCAGGGTATCTCCATGGTAGCGGTTGAGGGTGATGAACATCAGATTTTTCTGTTCGGGGGTTTTCAGAACGGGGTTGCTCTCCCCCTGCTCCCACACGACGGTGTGTCCATTCAGGCTTGCGAGGAGGCTGCCGTTGGTGAGGGAATCCGCATCGAAGGAGGCGGCGCCGTTGGGATCGGTCTCACCACAGCCTTCGTAATAATAGCAGGTGGAAAAATCCAGCACCGCATTGGTACGGACGAGGGCTTTGCCGTTGTTGCTGCGATCGGTGATGATCCCGCTGCTCCAGCAGTTGGTGAGGGAGACGTTGCCCTGACCCCAGCCGCTGAGACCGCCGGGGTTGCAGCCGTCGATCTTTCCCGTATTATAGCAGGATACAAACACCGCATTGCTGCGGGAAACGCCCGCCAAACCGCCGGTGCCGTCCTTGCCGTTGGTGTTGTCGGAGGTGATGGAGGCACCGTTGCTGCAGCGGGTGAAGGTACAGCCGTCGCCGTAGCCCGCGATGGAGCCGACGCGGTTATCGCCCATGATGGAGCCGCTTGCGATGTGGACGTCGGTAAAGGTGGCTGTATTGGCATAGGCGAACAAGCCGACGCCGTCGTTATCGGGCTGATTGATCTGCAGGTTATGGATCTGATAGCCCTGGCCGTTATAGTTGCCCATGAATTTCAGGCCGCCGTTGCCTGCGGGGATAAATTCCTTGGTGAGGGTGATATCCGCCACCTGCAGCAGGGTGATATTCTGGAAGGTATAGCCTGCGCTGACCAGCTCGGCCATCTTGCGCAGATCGGCTTCGCTGCCGATGGCATAGGTATCGGCGGAGATGGTGCCGAAGGACTGAATGGAGACAAGCTCGGACTGCGCAGCCTCGGCTTGCACCGAAGGTGCGGTAATCCCGATGTTATCAATATCCCAGACGGTATCGAGATAGGCGATCCGCCCGCTCAGGAAGCTCCGCACAAATTCCACGTGCTCTTCATAGGTATCGCCTGTATCATTATAGCTGGAGGTATCGACCGAGTTGATGTTCTCCCAATAGGTGAAGTTCATCGCTGCGGAATCCTTGAGCATATTATAATACTCGGTGATGGTGCGCAGCTCGCTGCCCTCGGGAGCAACCGCATCCTGCGTGGTCATTACCATGAGCGGGCGGTAGTTGGCCTCCCACTCGGCATAGACGGCGTTGAGAAAGCTCTCTTTCTTATAGAGGTTCTTATAGATATAGTTCTTTTTGATGGCGGCATAAAGCCCTTCGGGCAGCAGCGTATTGCCTGTGCCGTGGTTGCCCATGGAGTTGTCGTAGTCCCAGATGGGGCCGCAGAAGCCAACGGTGGATTCTGTGTCGGAGGGCTTATAGTAATACTGGCTGGTGACGTCGGCATCGATATTTTTGGTGATCTCCTCGATGATATACTTTCTGGCCAGCGAGGTAAGATCGAAATATTCGTAATAATACTTGCCGCTCTTAGGGCAGATGCCGTCCTCGGCGAAGACTGCGTCCTCAAACTCCTGGAAGTAGTTTGCAATATAGTCCACCTGCGCGCGGGAGGCATATTCCGGCTCCTTGATGACCACCGCTTGCCCGCGGTCGGTAACAAAGCCGCTGGCCTCGGCGGTATAGCGGTCGGGATGATCCAGCTCCAAAAGATAGCCGCCGGTGATATCCTCGGGGTTATTGGGGATCTCATAGCCCTTGCGGCTGCCCGCAACCGAGGCGTTGGCAGGGCCGAAGGTGGGATAATCCTCCAGATCCAGCTCGTTGACCTCTTGGGTGGAATCCTCCAAGTTATTGATCTCGATGCGGTCGTCGTTGATGTGCACCTTTTCGGTAAGCTGATAGGTGCCGCGATATTCGCCGTTGCAATAGAGATCCACATAGGTGGAAAGGCTGGTATTGGGCAGACCTGCGGTATAGGCCATATCATAGATGACGGTATTGCGCATGAGGGAGCGCTCCAAATAGTTGGCGAGCAGGATCCAGGTCTTATTCTTGCCCGCATCCCCCGTCAGGTCGGTCTTTTTGTCCAATTTGATCTGATAGGGCTTTTTGGGGCGGCTCCAGGTGGCGTTGCCGCGGCCCTTGATCTCGGAAAGGGTGTTGTCGTAGACCACCTTGCCCTCGGCGTCCAGCATCTTCATGGCGCCGGATTCCTTGTTGCCCTTGGCTTTGTGGATGTAGTTCATGCTGCCCGATTCGGTGGTGATATACATCGTACCGATGGAGGAGGACTGCATCACCACAACGGGGTAATCGGTGCCGTTGAGGTTGACGGTATGGCTGCCGAGGGTCAGCCCGACGGTTGCGCCGTCGGTGAAGGTGGTGCCGTCGATGGCGCAGGAAACGGCATTCTCCAGCCAGACCTGCAGATAAGAAGCATCGCAGGCGGTGGGCAGGAACAGATAATACACGGCATCGTCGTCATCGTACCACCACTTGATGGAGGAGATGGGGCGTTCTTCCGCCACGACATCCGCCTCGATGGGGGATACCCAAAGCGCAGGCTCATCGGCCGCAAGGGCAACGGCGGGCAGGCTGCCGAGCAGGGTGATCAGCAGCAGAAGGATCGCTGTCAGTTTATAAAAGGATCGTTTCATAATTAATCTCCAAGTGTTTTAAGGATCTGCAGCACGTCGGCGAGGGTGGCTTCGCCATCGAAGGTGCAATCGGCGGTTTCGGCAAGGGCGGCACCGCTGTTGAGCGCCTGCAAAAGGGCAACGGCATCGGCGGAATCGACCGCCAGATCGCCGTTTGCATCGCCGAAGAGCAGGCTCTTTTGCTCGATGATGAGCGCCTTGCTCTCTGCCAGCTCCACGTTGGTTTTGGCGGTGGCGGCTCCCTCGCCCATGCTGCGGTCGAGGTTTTGGGAATCGGTATCGCCTTGGTTGGCGATGGCATAGCGGGTTGCGCCGCGGATGGCGCCGCCGTTGGTGCAGCCATCCACCGTACCCTCGTTGCGGGCAGTGATGCCCGCCGCATAGGCGGTGGAAGCGATCCACGCGGTATTGACGCAATCCTTGACGGTGCCGCTGTTGACAGCGGTGATGCCTGCGGCGGTTACACCGAGCACGTAGCCCGAAACAGAGCAGCGCTCGATGGTGCCGAGGTTATATTCGGCGATACCGCCCACCCGCTTGCCGCGGAGAACGGCATCCTGCAGCGCTACGTCTGCAACGGTGCCGAAGTTGGTCAGGATCAGGCCGTTGCCGCAGGTTGCCCCCGCAACGGTCAGCTTTTCAACGGTTGCACCTGCGGCCACCGCCTCAAAGAGGGGCACACGCAGGTTGGATACGGTGCAATACAGCCCGCTCAAAAAGCCGTCGAACCGCCCGCCCGATGCTTCGATTTCGGATGCATCGATATTGGCGGTAAGATAGAAGCGGCTGTTCTTCAGCGATTGGGTCTTGCTGAGGTTGAGCAGGGTTTGCAGCTCCTCGGCGGTGGCAATGGCATAGCTGCCGCTGCCGTTGAACGCAGCAATGGAGGGCAGGTCTACGTCGAGGGCGGGCGCATCGGCGAGCACGGGCTCGGAGATGGCGATCTTATCAAGGCTCCATTGGGTGCTGAGGTAGGCGGTGCGAACCTTGAGGAAGCTGCGCAGATATTCCACGTGCTCCTCGTAGGTATCGCCGGTATCGATATAGTTGGCGGTATCCACCGAGTTGATATTTTCCCAATAGGTGAAATTCATGGCTGCCGAGGGGGCGAGCATCTCATAATATTCATCGAAGGTGCGCAGAACGTTGCCCTCGGGCGCAGTCTCACCGTTGACGCAGCGCTCCAGCAGCGGCTTGAAGTTGGCTTCCCACTCGGCATAAACGGCATTGAGGAAGCTTTCGTGGCGATAGAGCTCTTTGAAATAGAAGCAGTTTTTGGCACGCATTTTTTCGGGACCGGCGGTGCCGCTATAGTTACCCATGGAGTTATCGTAGTCCCAAACGGGGCCGCAATAGCCGACGGTGGACTCGGAATCGGAGGGCTTATAGAAATACTGGCTGGTGGAATCGGTATCGATGTTCTTGGTCAGCTCTTCGATGATATACTTTCTTGCCAGCGAGGAAAGCTCGAAATATTCGTAGTAGTATTTACCGGTGGTGGGGTTTTTGCCGTCTTCGGAAAAGATGGCATCTTCATATTCCTGGAAGTAGTTGGCAATATAGTCCACCTGCGCCTTGGAGGCATATTCCGGCTCTTTAATGACCACCGGCTTGCCGCGGGTGGTCACAAAGCCGCTGGCCTCGGCGGCGTAGCGGTCGGGATGATCCAGCTCTAAAAGGTAGCCGCCGGTGATATCCTCGGGGTTATTGGGGATGTCGTGACCCTTGCGGCTGCCGGGGGTGGAGGCGCCGGCAGGGCCGAAGGTGGGATAATCCTCCAGATCCAGCTCGTTGACCTCTTGGGTGGTATCCTCTAAGTTATTGATCTCGATGCGGTCGTCGTTGATGTGCACCTTTTCGGTGAGCTGATAGGTGCCCCGATACTCGCCGTTGCAGTAGAGATCCACGTAGGTGGAAAGGCCGGACTCGGTTAAGCCCGCCTGATAGGCCAGATCATAGGCAACGGCATTGCGGATGAGGGAGCGCTCTAAGTAGTTGGCGAGCAGGATCCAGGTTTTATTCTTGCCTGCCGTACCCGTCAGGTCGGTCTTTTTATCCAGCTTGATCTGATAGGGCTTTTTGGGGCGGCCCCAGGTGGCGTTGCCGCGGCCCTTGATCTCGCCGAGGGTGTTATCATAGACCACTTCGCCCTCGGCATCCACCATCTTCATATAGCCGGATTCCTTATTGCCCTTCTTGGCATGGATATAGTTCATGTTGCCCGATTCGGTGGTGATATACATCGCGCCGATATTGGCCGACTGCATCACCGTAACGGGATAGGCTTCCCCATCCAGCATAACGGTATGCTTGCCGACGGTGAGGGCGGCGGTCTGCGCCCCGCCTTCAACGGCAACTCCGTCGACGGTGCAGCTCTCTGCGCCGTCCAACCAGAGCTGCAGCTTGGCCGCATCGCAGGCGGAGGGCAAAAAGAGATAGTAGGTGGCATCGGCCTCGTCGTACCACCACTTAATGGCGGAAACGGGACGCTCGCTCTCCAAGGTATTGCCCGCAATCGGGGATACCCAAAGGGCGGCCTCCTCGGCCGCATTGACGATCGGTACGCAACCGATCAGCAAAATCAGGGTAAGCAACAGGGAACAAATGCGTTGAAGTCGGTGTTTCATGTAGAGCCTCCTTGAAATTATATTTATACATCATAATTATAGCATGAATATAAAGTTCAATAAAATAACGAAATGCTTACAAAAAGCAACACAATGTGAACAATCGCTGTGAGGAGGCGGAGACGAGATGTGTTCACATTGTGTTGCATATTGTCTTTATTTCGGCATTGCTTGCGTTGTTGAACCGTGGTATAATCAAAATAGGTAGGGTATTATATCGACAAATAGTAGAATTTATATCAAAACAAACGCATTGTATAGATGCTGAGGAGGGTTTTTATGAAAAATCCATTTCGTAACGGGATAGCGCTGCTGCTGGCAATCGTTTTGCTGGCAGGGATCCCCGCCTGCAGCTCGGCGCAGGACAGCGACCGCAACGCCGCCTCTGCCACGCCCGAGATGGGCAAGCCCGAGCCGCAGCCCGAGGCGCCCAAGAAGCCATTAATTATCGGAGACGAGGTAACAGATCCCAGCTCGAACCCACCCGCAGACATCGGCGGCTACGAAGAAACCCCCGACGTATGGGAGGGGCCTGCAACGGTTTGGCTCTCTGCCTATGATAAAAGCGCAACCCACCGCCCCATTTCGGCGGTGAAGTGGTGGCAGGATAAGGAGGCGGATTGCTATTATCTCTTTTTGCCCTCCTCCTTTGCCAAGGGGGATCTGCAGCTTTGGTTCCAAGGGGATGCCGCCTGCTCCATCGATGCGGTTGCCTATACCAACGGCGCCGCGGTTAAGAGCCTTGCCGACGGCGATCATATTCTGGAGCTGGGCGGGACGAGCTATACGGTCAAGGTGATGCGCTCTGCCAAGATCGGCGCGATGTATATCAACACCGAATCGGGCAGCATGGACTACATCCATAAGGTTAAGGGCAACAAGGAGAGCGGGCAGATGCTGATGGAGGATGCCAACGGCAAAATCCTCTATAACGATGCCCTTTCCGAGATCAAGGGGCGGGGCAACGCCACCTGGAAGCGAGCCAAAAAGGGCTATCAGATCAAGCTGGATCAGAAAACGGCGCTGGTTGGCAATGCGGGCAAGGCCAAGACCTGGATTTTGCTGGCCAACTACTTGGAGCGCACGCTGTTTCGCAACACCCTTGCCTACGACCTTGCCTATCAGGCGGGGCTGACCGAATCGAGCCTTTCCACCTACGTGGATCTTTACTGCAACGGCGAGTATCGGGGCACCTATCAGCTCACCGAGAAGGTGCAGATCAATGAAAATCGGGTGGATATTCAGGATCTGGAGAAGGCGACCGAGGCGGTCAACGATCAGGCGCTTGACAGCTATCCCACCTTCGGCCCCGCAGGCGGAAAAAAGGCGGGCAACCGCAAGGGGTATAAGATCCCCAATGACCCCGCCGACATTACGGGCGGCTACCTCTTGGAGCTGGACTATGCCGACCGCTATAAGGAGGAGCCCAGCGGGTTTGTGACCGACCGCGGGCAGGCGGTGGTGATCAAGGAGCCGGAATGTGCCTCCCGCGCGCAGGTGGACTACATCGCAAACTATTTTCAGGAGTTTGAGGACGCCTGCTTCGCCGAGGACGGCAAGTGCCCCTCCACCGGCAAGTATTATTATGAGTATTTCGATCTCACCTCGCTGGCGCGAAAATACATCGTGGAGGAGATCACCAAAAATATCGATACCGACGTAACCAGCCAATTTTTCTATAAGCCCTCGGATAAGGAATCGAAGGTGGGCTATTGCGGGCCTGTTTGGGATTATGATAATGCGATGGGCAATTATTCTGCGGGAGACTCCACCGACGGCGACGGAATCTATGCCGCCAAGCGTAAAAAGTATATTACACGGCAGCTTTATCAAAAGGAAACCTTCCTGCAGACGGTGAAGAGCGAATGGGCGAAAACCTTCAAGCCGCTGCTCACCACCTGCGCCACCAAAAACAGCTCCCCTGCGGGGAGCGTGCTGAAAACCGTTCATGAATACGAAAAAATGCTCACCGCCTCGGCGGCCATGAACTTTACCCGATGGGATAACATCGATACGGTGGATAAGGATGCCTATAACGATACCGGCTCCACCTATCGGGAGCACGTTGACTTTTTGAAAAGCTTTTTGCAGGAGAGATTGGAATTTTTAAGCGAGGAATGGCGCTGAAAAACCGCTCAAGGCTAATGCCTTGAGCGGTTTTCGTTTACAATAAAAAGCACGGTACGCTGTTGCGTACCGTGCTCGCGGGTTTAATAGTTCTGATTATATTTTGCCACGGTGCCGAGCAGCTTGGTGCGAATTTTTTCATATTCGGCGGCCATATCCACCTTCTCGTCGGTCAGGCCGGAGAGGTAGGCATCGGCGATGGCTTCGATGGATGCATCATAGAAGATGAGGCTGCCGTTGCCCTCGGCGAGGGCAAGGTAGTCGGCATAGGCGGCGGCATCGAGGTCCAGCGCCTTGAAATCGGCGGCGAGGGCCTCGGCATAGCGGTTACACCAAAGCTCGGCGAAGGTGAGGGCGGCGAGGTCGGCGGCCTGCTCCTCCCGATACTTCGGCAGGGCCAGGAAGTTGCCGCAATAGGTAACGGTGCTCTCCTGCTCCTCTCCGAGGATGGGGAGCGGTGCGAAGGAATAGCTGCCCTTGCCTGCGGCGGGGATGGAGGAATAGGTCATTGCCACCGTTTCGTCGGCGAAGGTGTAGGTGGTGTTCTTGGCGGGCTTGAAGGGAGTCAGCGCGCCGTTCAGCTCCCGAAGCTGTCCCCAAACGATCTGGGTGACCTGTGCATGGATGTTGCTGTCCAGCTTACCGTCGAGGAGGGTGAGCGGGCTTCTGCCGCTGAGGGTTGCCCAAGGCAGGGCGGTTTCCATCAGCAGCGGCATGACCTTTTTGGCCAGCGCATTGGTATGCACCTTGGTATAGGCCTCGGCGTTCCATTGATTGTTTTTATAGAGGGCGTTGGGATCGAGCTTTTCCGGCATCAGATCGAGGTGATACCAAAGGGCTTCGATATTGCCGATCGGAGCAAAGAGGGTATCGTTGCTTTGGGAGAGCACTGCGCGGCTGATGCCGTTGGGGGTGGCTGCTGCGTTGAGGTACTTCGAAGCCGAGCGGCAGAGGGTCATGCCCGATGCCAGCTCCTCCTTCCGCAGGCTGACCAGCGAAAGCTCTTGGCCTGCATTCAGCGCGATCCGCTGCGCCTTCAGCGAGGAGGCATTGGTCTTACGCACCAGCTTGAGGGTGAAGTCGTTTTCTTTGGCGAGCTCCTTCATCCAATCCCACTCCGAAACCAGCACACCCTTTTCGTTCAGGTAGTGGAAGGAGGGGGCGTCCCCTGCCGTATAGAGGGTAAGGGTACGCTTTTTCAGGGTCTTAAGGCCGCCGCCCTTCACCAGATCGCTCAGGGCGATGGAGGAGGCGGTGGTTTTGGAGAGGGAGCCGTTCTTCAGCACCAGCGGATGCTTGGCGAAGGTGCGCTCGGGCGCAACCACCTCGGGGGCGGGCGCTTCTGCTTCGGGCTGCTCGACCTCGGGCTGCTCGACCTCGGCCGTTTCGGTCTCGGGCGTTTCGGTCTCGGGCGTTTCGGTCTCGGGCGTAGCCTCAGGCTTTCCGCTGCCGATCTGCACCGTCTGGCCGCCCGTTCCTGCGGTGGAGTCCTGCGGCTCCTCCTTCTCCTGCTCGGGCTTCTCCAGCTCCACAGACTCGGTGGCGCCGGGCTTGGTGACAACCGTTGGATAGGTGACGGTTTCTTGCTTGCAGGCAGGCACGCTGAACAGCAGCATGCCGCATAAAAAGATCGTAAGGATTTTTTTCATGGAAAAGATGCATCCTTTCTTTTGGGTAAATGTGATGATTATTTGATGGATAGATAAGCGTTGACTGCCAAGCGGTCGCAGCGCTCGTTTTCGGGGTGGCCCGCATGGCCCTTGATCCATTGCACCGTTACCTGATGGCGGCGGAGCTGGGCGAGCATTCGCTCCCAGAGGTCCACGTTGAGGGCGGGCTTTTTATCGGCCTTGCGCCAGCCCTTTTGCTCCCATTGAAAGACCCAGCCTTGGTTGATGCTCTCGCAGAGATATTTGGAGTCGCTGATCAGCGTGACGCTGCAGGGCTCCTTCAGCAGCTCCAGCCCGTTGATGGCGGCGAGCAGCTCCATGCGGTTGTTGGTGGTTTGCGGCTCAGCGCCGCTGAGCTCCTTTTCATGCCCCTGATAAACGAGGATGGTGCCCCAGCCGCCGGGGCCGGGATTGCCGCTGCAGGCGCCGTCGGAATAGATATAAACCTGCTTCATCGTCTTAGACGTCGAGGGATTCGTCGGACTCTTCTTCCGTTTCTTCGCCCTCGGCGGACGCTTCCTCTTCAGGCTCCTCGGGGGTGAGGTCGATGCCCAGCTTATCGGCCAGATTTTCGTAATACTGCTGCTTGGAGGGCGAAAGCTTCTCGGCGTCGATGGCATAGAACAGCTGGGTTGCCAGATCATACTCGCCGTTGACGTAGGCATTGAGGGCGGCGGTGAGGCAATCGTCCTGCTCCATCAGATCGCCCGCACCGTTGATCAACTGTTCATCGTTGACGGTGGTTTCGGTCAGCAGCTCGTTGCTGGCGGAAAGGGCGGCGTTGGAGGTTTTCAGCGAATCGTTTTGGCTTTGGATGTTTTGCAGCGTCGATTGGCCGAAATCCACCTGATTGTTCTCGGACATCTGCTTGTGGATGCGATAGGAGATCATATAGCTGCCTGCGATCAGGCCTGCGATCACCACCACAAATACGGTGGTATAGATCGCAAGGAACTTAATATCCTTCTTCTTTTCGGGAACCTCCTCTGCGGGTGCTTCCTCCGCGGGTGCTTCCTCGGCAGGAGCTTCCTCGGCAGGAGCTTCCTCGGCGGGAGCTTCCTCGGCGGGCGCCTCCTCGACGGCCTCTTTGGCCTTCTTGCGCTTCTTTTTCTTCTCTTTTTTAGGCTTTTCCTCGGGGATTTCCTCCTCGACGGGCGCCTCGGCCTTCTCTGCCTTTTTCTCTTTCTTTTTCTTTTCCTTGGGCTCCTCGATGGGTGCTTCGGCGGCGGGTGCTTCGACCGTTTCCGGTTCTGCGACCGTTTCCGGCTCTGCGGCGGCTTCGGGTGCGGGGGCTTCGGGCGCGGGGGTCTCCTCGGCCTTGGGTTCTTCCTTCTTGGGGGCTTCGACGGTCAAGCCGGCGGCCTCCCAAATTTCATCCAACAAGGATTTTTCTTCTTTATTCATCGGACGGCATCTCCTTCCAATATTTCAATGATCTTTTCCAGCTCGGCAACCGAGTGGTAGCTGATCTCGACCTTGCCCTTATTCCCCACCTTATGGCGGATGGTAACCTTATTGCCAACCCCTGCCGCGGCGCGGGTTTCCAGCTCCTTGAGCGCCTGCACCAGCGAGGGATCGGCGGCGGGCACGGCCTTGGGCTCCTTCTTGAGCTTTTTGACCAGCTCCTCTGCCTGCCGTACATTCAGCCCCTCGGTAATGATCCGATTGGCGAGCGCCAGACGCGCGTCGGCATCCTCCACGCCGAGCAAGGCACGGGCGTGGCCTGCGGAGAGCTCTCCTGTTTTAATGAAGTCCAGAATCTGCTCGGGCAGCGAAAGCAAACGCAGCGTATTGGCGATGGCCGAGCGAGATTTCGACATGGTTTCGGCGATCTTTTCTTGGGTCATGCCGTAGACCTCCATCAGGTTACGGTAGCCCAGCGCCTCCTCAATGGGGTTGAGATCCTCCCGCTGGAGGTTCTCGATGAGGCTGACCTCGGAGATCTGCTGCGCGGTGTAATCCCGCACCAGAACAGGCACCTCCTCCAAGCCCGCCATGCGGCAGGCACGCCAGCGGCGCTCGCCCGCGATGATGCGATAGCGATCCTCGCCGATGGAGGCAACGATGATCGGCTGGATCAGCCCATGCTCCTTGATGGAAGCGGCGAGCTGCTCCATGGCCTCCTCCTCGAAATGCTTGCGGGGCTGGTTGGGATCGGGTTCGATCTGCGAGACCCGCAAAACGGTTTCGCCGCCTTGGGGTTCCTCCAGATCCAGCAGGTTATCGCTGAAAACGGCGTCCAGGCCGCGTCCTAACCCTTTTTTCATATCGATTGAACCTCATTTCTCTCTAAAAATTCCCGCGCCATCTCGCGGTAGGCCAGCGCACCCTTGGAGTAGCGGTCGTAGACCTGCACCGGCTTGCCGTGGCTGGGCGCCTCCGAAAGGCGCACGTTGCGGGCGATAACGGTTTTATAAACCTTATTGCCAAAGTATTTTTTGACCTCGTTGGCGACCTGCAGGGTTACGTTCATGCGGCCGTCGTACATGGTCAGCAGTACCCCTTCAATATAAATGGTGGGGTTATACCGCTGCTTGACCAGCTTGATGGTGTTCACTAATTGGGATACCCCTTCCAACGCCAAGTATTCCGGCTGCAGCGGAATGATCACGCTGTTGGAGGCGTTGAGGGCGTTGAGGGTAAGCAAGGAAAGGGAGGGCGGGCAATCGATGATGATATAATCATAGCGATGGCGCACCTGATTGAGGGCCTCTTTTAAGAGACTTTCCCGCTTTTCCAGCGCCACCATCTCGATTTCTGCGCCGGCCAGATTCATGTTGGTGGGCAGAATGTCGAGGTTTTTATAGGCGGTGGGAATGATGGCCTCCCGCACGGGACAGCTTCCGATGATGACCTCATACACCGACTTTTGCAGGTTGCGGCGGTTGATGCCGAGGCTGCTGGTGCCGTTTGCCTGGGGGTCGATATCCACAAACAAGACGGTCTTACCCTCTTCTGCGAGGGCGTATGCTAAGCTGACGGCGGTGGTGGTTTTGCCGACGCCGCCCTTTTGATTGGTGATGGATACGATTTTCCCCATGGTGACCTTCCTTTTTCTATATTCTAAAGAATTATACCACAACCAATGGCAAAATAAAAGTGTTTTTGCAAATTTAATGGTTTTTGTTTCACGTGAAACATTTTTTGCGGCGAAACAAATGAATGTTTCACGTGAAACATATGAATTGCGGAGCATGAAATATGGAGCAGGCGGCGGGCGCCTCGTAAAATAGCGCAACAACGACAAAGAGAGAATGCACCGGGGATAGCGCATTCTCTCTTTGCATAGGGGATTAGGATGTTTTGGGTATCCGAATAATATATTCAACAAACCGTTCCTCATCATGGATTTGAGTTTGCGGTTTGATACCCGCTTGGCGAAGGGTGGAAACCGTATGGTTCAGCGTATTGATACACAGCCGAACGTCCTTTATGGTTCCCACCTTGCGGCGTGTTTTGGAGGGCTTCGGGGTCAGCAATCGGGCGATATACTGTTCCGTTTCCTTCACGTTCAAGGCGCGGTCGATGATCACCTCCAGCGTTTCCATCAGCTGCTCCCGATCGGGAATACGCAGCAGGGCCCGCGCATGGCGCTCGGTCAGTCCGCTTTTGCGGATCAGGATCTGGGCGGTGATGGGGAGCTTGAGCAGTCGCAGCTTATTGGCGATGGTGGAGGGATCCTTGCTTAGCTCCCGCGCCAGATCGGCGCGGGTGAGGTTGAAATCCTCCATCAGCCGCCGATAGGCGGTGGCCTCCTCGAAGAAGGAAAGATCCTCCCGCTGGAGGTTTTCGATCAGCGAAAGCTTGGCGGCCTCCTCCCTGCTCTTGGCGGTCAATACGCAAGGTACCCGCTCCAGCCCTGCCAGCTTCGCGGCGCGCAGCCGCCGCTCGCCTGCGATCAGGCGGTATCGGTCGCCCTCCCGCACAACCAGCAGCGGCTGCAAAACGCCGTGGGCGGCGATGCTTGCCGCCAGCTCCCGCAACGGTTCCTCCCGAAATTGGGAGCGGGGCTGGTCGGGCGTGGGCAAAATTGCTTGCACGTCGATCCAATGGAGCGATTCCTTTTGCCGAAACAATCCTGCCATGCCTGTCCCTCCCTTTTGGTGTCTTGGCCTTGTGGCTTCAGTGTACCGCAGGGCGGGGAAAAAAGCAAGAAAAACCCCTCGTCAGAATTTGACAAGGGGTTTCAAGGTTGTAGAAATCAGGCGATATTCTCCAGCTCGCTTTCCAGCGTGCTCTCGGTAATATTGACCGGATAGGCATCCTGCACAATGCCGTCTTTGTCGATAAAATATAGGCAAGGAAGCTGATTGGTTACGCCGTAGAGCTTGGCGATCTCGCCATCCACGTCGAAGAGAGAGTGGTCGTCGAGGGTGATGCCCGCCTTCTTGGCCTTGGCAACCCGCTCCTCCAGCGTGCCCTGATCCACCGAGACCGAGAGGATATCCACCGTCGGATAGTCGGGGGCGTGCTTTTGGATCAGCTTCATGGTCTCCACCGCCTTTTCGGTTTCGGTGTCGTAAAAGACCAGCAGCGTGCCGCTCTTGCCGTAGTTGTCGGCAAGGGTAACGTGGCTGCTGCTCGCCGAAACGCCGGTGAAATCAACTGCGGGCGGCTTTTCCTTGAAGATCACCGTCAGCGCCAGATATAATACGATCATTAATATGAAGACGGCCACGATGATCAGCACCGTGCGGCCGCGAATTCCGGCTCGTTTCATTTTGAATCAGCTCCTTTTGGTTCGATGCTTTTATTATAAATGAAATAGGAAAGATATGCAAGAATATTTTATATTTTTCGGAATATTACTTGATTGCCATAAAAAAATAGTGTATAATAACTTAATATGGAGGAGTGTAGGTATCTATGAACGACTTTTATTTTGTTGAGGAGCGGGGCGTGCCCACCTTGAAGTGCGCCGCGTTCGATGCGCTCCCTTGGCTGCGCCACGGCTTTTCCACCCGCCACGGCGGTGTGAGCAGCGGCGATTGTGCCACCCTTAACTTTTCCTACAATAAAGAAGACGAAGCAACGGTCGATGAGAACTTTCGCAGGTTTTCGGCGGCCAACGGTCTTCCCTTCGAGAGCCTTGTATTGACCCATCAGACCCATACCAACCACGTGGTGCAGGTGGGGGCTGAGCTGAAAAACCGCGGTCGGGATCGCACCCTGCGGGAAACCGACGGTCTGGTCACCGCCGAGGCGGGGCTGGGGCTGGTCTGCTTCACCGCCGATTGCGTACCCATCCTGCTGGCAGAGCCCGAGGCGCGGATCATCGCCGCCGTTCATGCGGGCTGGCGCGGAACCGTTGCGGGCATCGCCGCCGAGGCGGTCAAACGAATGGCGGCGCTGGGCGCAAACCCTGCGCGGATCATCGCGGCCATCGGCCCCTCCATCGGCCCCTGCCACTATGAGGTGTCGGCCGAGGTGCAGGCGCAGTTTACTGCAGTATTTGGGGATCGCCTCCCCCCTGTTCCGTCGGTTAACCCCGGCCATACCATGCTGGATCTTTGGGCGGCCAATCGGCTGTTTCTGGAGCAGAGCGGGCTGGCGCCCGAACGGATTTTTAGCTCGAAAATTTGTACTTTCTGTAATAATAAGGACTTTTTCTCCCATCGGTATACAAATGGGCGGCGCGGATTGCTGATCGCTGCGATCGCCATGGAGGAATGATATGAAAAGAACGTTGCTTCTCCTGGCGGCGGTTGCGTTGCTGCTTTCGGGCTGCTCGGATCAGATGCTGGAGCAGATGCGGGAGGAAACGCAGCTGGGTGCCTATGGCAATCAGGAGCAGGAGCAGGTGGCAACCCGCATCGCGCGAGACTACGTTTCGCTGGTATTTTATGAGGATATGGATCTGCATCCCTTGACCGCCACCAACAGCGCCAACCATGAGCTGCTCAAGCTGGTATACAGCGCACCGGTTCGGGTGGGCAGCGATCTCAAGCCGACCAACGTTTTGGCCGAGAGCGTAACGGTGGACGGCAAAACGGTAACGGTGGTGCTGAAGAAGGGGCTGAAGTTCAGCGACGGCAGTGCCGTAACGGCGGCCGATCTGGTGGCGTCCATCAAAACGGTGCGTAACACCGAAGCCTCCCCCTATCATGCCCGCCTGACCGACGTAAAGAACTATTGGGCAGAGGATAACCGCACGGTGATCATCAAGCTGGAGCGGGAGAACGTGGATTTTGCCGCTTGCCTGGATATCCCCATCGTCAAGAAGAATAAGAGCCAAATCGGCTGCGGCCCCTATCGGTTTTCCGAGCAGGGCGGCGAGCGGGTGCTGGTGCCCAATACCCATTATTTTACGCAGCCCAAGATCAAAACCATCTACCTGAAGAAGCCGACGGACGACCGCGAGAGCAAAAATATGTTCTCGGTGGGGCTGCTGGACGTTTATTTCGCCGCAGCGGAGAGCGACGTGGTGTTCTCGGGCGGTAAGAACTATACCGTGCAGAGCTATGCGGGCGACAGTCTGCTGTACCTTGGCATCAACTGCAACGATCCTCGCTTGTCCGATCGGGCGATGCGAAGCCTTTTGAACGGGATGATCGACCGCACCCGTTTGTCCGAGGGCGTTTTGCTCAAGCAGGCCGATGCCTCGGCCTATCCCTTCCAGCCGGGCTGGTACAAAAACACCGTAAAGACCGCCGCGCCCGATGAAGCTGCGCTGAAGGCGCAGGCCGAAAAGCTGGGTCTGACCGTATCGGAAAAAGCGTTGATGGATCAAAGCGGTGCGCAGGTCGCCTTTTCGCTGCTGGTGGCGGAGGGCAGTACCGTCCATAGCGATGCGGCGCAGGCGATGGTGGAGGGCTTCGCTCTGTTCGGTGTTCGGATTCATTTGGAGAGCGTTTCCAACCAAGAGTATTACCGTCGGCTGGCGGCAGGAGAGTATCAGCTCTATCTGGGCGAGATCAAAACCGGCCGCACCTTAAATACGTCCCTGTTTGCGGCGGAAAGCGCCGCCAATTTCAGCGGCACCGTCTTCCCCACCCTGGAGGAAGCGGCGGCGCAATATAAAAGCGGTGAGATCACAGTAGAGCAGTTCGCCGCCGTCTTCGATCAATATACCCCCGTGATGCCGCTGGCCTATCGGCGGGGCGTATTGTACGTGGCGGCCGACGTCGGCCCCCTTGCGGCGGCAGGCCCCTGGTCGCTCTACGGCGATATCACCAAGCTGACTACCAAAGAAACGGAGTTGACAACATGAAAGAGCTGAAAAGCGGAACCGATATTCGCGGCACAGCGCTGGGCGAAAATCCAACCCTCACCCCTGAGCGGGCAGAGCTGTTCGGAAAGGCCTTTGCTCTCTGGCTGGAGGAGCAGGGCGCATCCATGCCGCTCACCGTTGCGGTGGGGCGGGATCCCCGCCTTTCGGGCGAGAGCCTGAAGGAAGGGCTGGTGCGTGGCCTGCTGGCCATGGGCGCGCAGGTGCTGGATTGCGGGCAGGCAACCACCCCCTCCATGTTCTTCTCGACCTATTATGAGGAGAGCAGCTGCGACGGTGCGATTGAAATCACCGCCTCCCATCTTCCCTATGATAAAAACGGCCTGAAATTCTTCACCAAGGAGGGCGGGATCGACGGCAGCGTGGTCTCCCGCCTGATCGAGCTGGCCGAGGAAAATGCCTTCCCCGCCCGCCGTTCGGGGGTGGTGGAGAAATTCGACCTGATGACCCCCTACAGCGAGAGCCTGATCGCGCTGGTGCAGGATAAAACCGGCGAGGATCGCCCGCTGGCGGGCGTGAAGGTGGTTGTGGACGCAGGCAACGGCGCGGGCGGCTTCTTTGTGGAGAAGGTGCTCAAGCCCCTCGGTGCGGAAACCGCAGGCTCGGTCTTTTTGGAGCCCGACGGCCGCTTCCCCAACCATATCCCCAACCCCGAGAATAAGGCAGCCATGAAGGCCTGCGCCGATGCAACGTTGGCGGCGGGCGCCGATATGGGCATCTGCTTTGATACCGATTGCGACCGCTCTGCCATCGTCGACAGCAGCGGCATGGAAATCAACCGCAACCGTATGATCGCCATGATCGCGGCGTTAATGCTGAAGGAGCATCCCGGCTGCACCATCGTCACCGATTCGGTCACCTCCAAGGGGCTGGCGGCGTTCATCGAGCAGAAGGGTGGTGTGCACCACCGTTTCATGCGCGGCTATAAAAAGGTGATTGATGAAGCGATCCGCTTGGAGAGTACCGGCGTTTGCGCTCCGCTGGCCATGGAAACCAGCGGCCACGGTGCCCTGAAGGAGAACCACTACCTCGACGACGGCTCCTATCTGGCGGCGCGGATGCTGGCAGAGCTGGCGCGGCTGAAGAAGGAGGGCAAATCGCTGCTCTCGCTGATCGAAGGCTTGGCCGAGCCTGCGGAGTCGCTGGAGCTGCGGGCGGATATTACCGCCGAGGCCTTTAAGGTCTACGGTGCGCGGGTGCTGGATGAGCTGGAGGCCCATTGCAAGGAGCAGGGCTGGGAGCTTGTTGCCCCCAACTATGAGGGCGTGCGGGTCAACTTCGGCAAGGAGGACGGCGACGGCTGGTTCCTGGTTCGGATGTCGCTGCACGATCCCGTTGTTCCCATCAATATCGAAAGTGATTCCGAGGGCGGCGCCGTTATGATCGCCGATCGTTTGTATGAGTTTTTGTCCAAGTATGAAAATTTGGTATTACCGCAGTATAAAGGAGAATAAGAAAATGAAAAAAGTAATCAGCCTTGTGACCGTCGTTGTTATGTTGCTGGCAATGGTACCTGCGGTGTTCGCCGCAGCGGTGCCTGTCGGCTATACCGCCATCACCTCTCAGGCAGAGCTGGCGGCCATCGCAAATAACCTTTCCGGCAAGTACATCCTCACCAAGAATATTACCCTCACCGAGGATTTCGCTCCCATCGCCACCGATCCCGATGCCCCCTTTGAGGGCATTCTGGACGGCGCAGGCTATACCATCTATAACCTCTCCGTTTCGGTGGAGACGGTGAATACCACCGTGGGCGGTCTGTTCGGCTACAATGCAGGCACTGTCTGCAATCTGAACCTTGCCGATGCGACCGTGACGGTCGACGGCATGGATCCCTATGCCAATACCTATACCTATGCGGGCGGCATCGCCGCCGTGAACAGCGGCACCATCGAGGGCTGCAGCATCAGCGGCTCGGTCTGCGGCAGCAGCACCACCCTGACCGCCTACGTCGGCGGTATCGTCGGTGAGAATAAGGGCACCGTCTCCAAGTGTGCCGCCTATGCCACCGTGGAATCGGTGGGGATCTCCGAGGCCGTTGCGGGCGGTATCGCAGGCTGGAATAAGGGCACCGTCGCAAATTGCTTCAACGCAAGAGCCGTTGCAGGTACCGCGGCCGCCGAGGATACCGTAGTCCGTGCGGGCGGTATCGCCGGTAAGAACGGCTTTGCAGGCAACGGTACCATCTCCTGCTGCCATAACGTCGGTGCGGTTTCCGCCGCCGATGGCGAGGCCTACGTGGGCGGTATCTCCGGCAATAACCTCAAGACGGTTGAGAACAGCTACTATCTCAGCACCACCGCCGCTTCGCAGGTCGGTACCTCCGCTGAGGCTGTCGGCGCGATCTCCGAAGCCGACTATAAGAATCAGGCCAAGTTCGCGGGCTTTGATTTCGATACGGTCTGGACCATTGCCCAGTATCCCGTTCTGCAGGGCGTTGTGGTTCTGGATGCGGCGGGCGATGCCAACGGCGACGGCACCGTCAACACCGCCGACGTGCTGTATATGATGCGCTATTGCAACCTCCATGCGGGGGTTTCCGTCTCCCTTGCCGCCGGGGATCTGAACGGCGACGGCAGCGTCGACATTGCCGACGTGGTTCGCCTGATGAAGCAAATTACCGTTTGATTTGTTGCAAATGACCAACGAAACCGTTGGTCATTTGCCGTTTTACGGACGATTTTTTGATTTTTCTGCGTTGACAATCGCTGTAATTATGTTATAATATTAGGTGGTTAATTTCTAACCCCGTCAAATTTGTTCAAAAAAAATAAAATATGGAGGAAAGAAAAATGAGCAAAAAGTTTGTTTACCTTTTCAAAGAGGGCAACGCTACCATGCGTGAGCTGCTCGGCGGTAAGGGTGCAAACCTGGCAGAGATGACCGCGATCGGTCTTCCTGTTCCCCAGGGCTTCACCGTAACCACCGAAGCCTGCACCCAGTACTATGAGGACGGCCGTCAGATCAACCCCGAAATCCAGGCGCAGATCATGGAGTACATTGAAAAGATGGAAGAGATCACCGGCAAGAAGTTCGGTGATAAGGAAAATCCCCTTCTCGTTTCCGTCCGCTCCGGTGCTCGCGCATCCATGCCCGGTATGATGGATACCATTCTGAACCTCGGCTTGAA
>JAFQKO010000091.1 GCA_017396865.1 Clostridia bacterium
ATCTGCCCGATGATCCCCTCGATTCCCAAGATATCAATCTGGCCTCACTGATCCTCGGTCAAAACGGCATCTGGGGCGACCTGCCCGCCGTTTCCCCCGAAGGAAGAGCCCGTATCCGTGAGGTTTTGAGCCACTATAAGCGTGTGCGCAATGATATCACGGCGCAGGCGGCCGTTAAAAGCGGCATAACCGGCTCGGGCTTCGAGTGCTATGAAAAGATCTGCTCCGAAACGGGAAGGGGTGTCGTTTGCGTATTCTCCACGGTACGGGATACCTTCCGCTATATCACCCAAAAGAAAACGACCGCCAAGGTATGGGCCTCTGCCCCCGCAACGGTAACGCCCCTCCCCGACGGCACCTCTAAACTCGAGATTAAGTTTGACTCTCCGGGCGCCGTTATGGTGTTCTTTGAGGAAGAATAAACCGAGGGATCAGCAAAATAAAAATAAAGAGCATCGAAAGATGCTCTTTATTTTAAATGGAACCGGTCTAAAAAACTGATTTTTTTATTATTGCTATTTTTTCTTATCTTTTATGCTTTTAATTAAAATCACCAGATGTACCACAACAGCGGCAAATATAAAAATTGTACCACAAACGCTTATTATAAAAGGAACATCCGTTAATAACTCAAAAACATTTATAAGTGTCCCAAAAAACCAACAAATTGAAGCTATCAACCATAAAACATTGACTTTTTTCATAATTATCACCGACCTTTAGGTGTATTATAGCATAAAAGCTGTGGAGGGGCAAGGTGAAATGATATATCGCTGTGCGATATGATATACGGCAAGCCGTATGATATACTTGCTTCGCAAGCATGATATAATATCCGTTCCTTCATATGCGAAGCATATATCATCCACCGCAGGTGGATATCATACCGAAGGTATATCATCCGTTCCGACGAGGAACGGATATCATTGAAAAAACCCCTTTACGAAAGTAAAGAGGTTTTTTCATGGAGCTGATAGCCGGAATTGAACCGGCGACCTCATCCTTACCAAGGATGCGCTCTACCGCCTGAGCTATATCAGCATATTTATTTTGTGACGCCCCATTATTATAACGGATGACTTCCGATTTGTAAAGTCTTTTTTTGAAATTCTTTCAACTTTTTTAACGTTCGTTTACATAAAAGTTGTTGATAACCCTGTTGAAATGTGAAAAACTCTGCACATCCCACCCCAAAAATCCCCATTTTTCCACAGTTTTCCCTGTTTATAACTCTTTTTCGACTCGGTTGCATTTCATTATTTTTAATTATAAAAAAAGGGTTGCTTTTTTATTTTTTATGTGGTAAAATGATTAACACTTGATTTTATACTAAAATGCATTCCTATGTGGATGTGTGAACTATGAGTTGGAAAGGTTGTGAAATTCAATGGGTATTACTGAAATCCTTTTAGGTGCCGCAATCCTGGTGTTGGCTGTTGCAATCATCATCTGCGTCAGCGTTCAGCAGGGTAAATCTCAGGGCCTGGGTGCTATGGCAGGCGGCTCTGATGCCGATAGCTACTTCAGCAAGAACAAAAAGCGTACCAGAGATGCTGTTCTCGCCAAGATGACCATCGTAATGGCTGTTCTGATTGTAGTCTGCGTCATTATTCTGAACATCGTAACCTACGCATAAATCCGCAAAAGCAATCGCCAAAAGCGATTGCTTTTTCATTTAAAAAAGGAGAAAACTCATGTTTCCAAAGCAATACATTGCCGCAACCACCGCCTATAATACCGCCGAGCGGTATATTCCCCAGCCGCTCCTTCGCCGCACCTTCCACGTTGGCGAAGGCTTAAAGTGCGCTGAGCTGACTATCGGCTCGCTGGGGTATTATGAAGTACACGTCAACGGCATTGATATCACCAAGGGCCTGATGGCGCCTTACCGCAGTGCGCCCGATACCATCAACTATTTCGATCGCTACGACGTCACCGCCCAACTGACCGCGGGCAAAAACTGCCTTGGAGCCATCCTCGGCAACGGGATTCAGAACTCCATCGAGCCCACCTGGAACTTTAACGAGCTGCCCTGGCGCAGTGCGCCTGCCCTTGCCTTTTGCCTGACCCTTACCTATGGCGACCGCACCGAGACCATCGAAAGCGATTCGCAGACCCTCTCTGCTGACTCCCCCATCCTTTTTAATGATTTTCACTACGGCGAATACTACGACGCCCGCTTAGAGCAGCCCGGCTGGGATCTGCCCGATTTCGACGATTCCGCATGGAAGCCCGCCCTTTTGGCGGCCGCGCCCGACGATGAGCCCCGCCTTTGCGAGGCGGAGCCCATCCGCATCGTCGGGGAACGCAAGCCCATTGAGATCCGTAAACAACGGGACGGCAGCTTTATCTACGATTTCGGGGTCAACGACAGCGGCCTTTGCCTTCTGAAGATCAACGGAAACCCCGGGCAGAAGCTGACCCTGCGCTATTTTGAATGCCTGCAGGACGGCAAGCCCTACCTCAACAACATCCGCTTCGCGCCCGACCGCCGCTTCCAGGAGGATGAATACACCTGCGCCGGCGGGGATGCCACTCATTTGGCACGATTCACCTATCACGGCTTCCGCTACGTTTGGATCAGCGGCATCGAAAAGGAGCAGGCGACCGAGGAGCTGCTGACCTGCCTGATTATCCATTCCGACGTGGAAACGATCGGCAGCTTCACCTGCAGCAACGAAATAATCAACAAGCTGCAGGAATGCACGTTGCGATCCGACCTTTCCAATCTGCATTACTTCCCCACCGACTGCCCCCATCGGGAGAAAAACGGCTGGACTGCCGACGCCTCCCTCTCTACCGAGCAATTTCTTTTAAACATTGCCCCGGAAAACTGCTATCGGGAATGGCTGCGCATCATCTATAAAACCATGGACGAGCGGGGCGCTCTGCCCGGCATTATTCCAACGGGCGGCTGGGGCTTCCATTGGGGCAACGGCCCCGCCTGGGACAACGTGATCGCATGGATCCCCTATTTTACCTACCGCTACCGCGGCGATCGGAGGATCATCGAGGAGGCGGCCGCGCCGCTGCTGCGGTATCTGCGCTATCTGCAGACCCGCCGCGATGAAAAGGGCCTGCTCGCCATCGGCCTCGGCGATTGGTGCCAAGCAGCCACCGCAGGCGGCGGCAGCTTCGAAACCCCGCTGGTGGTGACCGACACCATCCTCTCGCTGGATATCGCCCGCAAGGCAGCCTTTATCTATGAGGAATTGGGTCTCGCCGCTGAAAAAGCGGAAGCCGACACCCTTGCCGACTCCCTCTATACCTCTATCCGCACCCATCTGGTCGCGAACAACACAATCTACGGCGAGACCCAGACCGCGCAGGCCATGGGCATCTTCTATGAGATCTTTACCGCCGAAGAAAAGCCCGCCGCCTTTGCAAAGCTGGTGGAGCTGATTCACGTCAAAAACGACTTTATGGCAGTCGGCGTATTAGGTGGACGGTGCATCTTCCGCGTGCTAGCTGAGTTCGGCCGCATCGATCTGGCCATGAAGATGATGCTGCGCCCCGAATTCCCCTCTTACGGCAACTGGATTATCCGCGGCACCACCACCCTTTGGGAAAACTTCCACCCCGAAGGAGAAAAGCTCGATTCCCGCAACCACCACTTCTGGGGCGATATCTCCGCTTGGTTCTATCGCTACCTCGGCGGTATCGACCTCAATCCCACCGCAAGGGACGTAAACCATCTGAACGTCGCACCCCTCTTCCCCGACGGCATGGAGCATGCTGCCGCGACCCATCGCCATCCCGCAGGCGAAATCGCCACCCGATGGGAACGCAACGGCAACACCGTTACCCTGCAGGTAACGGTACCCGACGCCCTTCACGGCGAGATCCTCGCCCCCAACGGCTGGTATTTTGAAAACGAAAAAACTGCCCTACCTTTGCAAAACGGCGTCTATATCCTTATAAAATAAGCAAAAGCCGCATTGATCTGCATCAATGCGGCTTATTTATCTCTTATAGGGAGTCGGGTCATTGGTCAACCCCAAAATATAATCAGTAGAAGTTCCGTAAAATTCAGCCAGCGTTACAACAAACCGTGTGGGAATCTCCCGCTTTCCGATTTCATAATTGCTATAAACGCGTTGATCAATCCCAAGAATTGCGGCAATCTCCTTTTGAACCAAGTCCTTATCTTCTCGCAAATCACGAAGCCTTGAATAATACATACACAAATCACCTCATAAATCAAGTATATGTACTATCAAAAAATAGTATTGATTTTACCATCATATGATAGTAAAATATAAATAGGAGGTGATCAAATGGTTCGACGAATCATTGTGGCAGGTGGCAGAGACTTTACCGATTATGAATTAGCAACGGACTTCATTACTGCTTGCATCCAAAAAATAAATCCAAGCGATACTCTACTTTCCATCTATATCAAACGATATAAAAAGCCGCATTGATCAATGCGGCTTTTTGATTTCATTTAAAAGGATGTCTCGCTCGTTGGGAAGCTGTTCACCAACGACCTGCTCCAGCAGGAATGTGAGTTTTGCGCCGATCTCCTTGCCCCGATAGCCCAGCGCCATCAGGTCGCGGCCGTTGACGGCCAGCTCACCGACTGAGAGGCAGACTCCGTCTGCAAGCAAGGCTTCAGCGATCTTTTTCTGCGATTGCGCATTCTGATAGGTTGTCAACTTGATGAAATTCTCTGCGCCGAGCGCCGCCATCCGCTTACGCACCGCCACCCGCTCCGCAGGGGTGACCGCATCCCGCTCCCGCACCAGCATCAGCACCGTTTCTTTAAAGGCATTGGGTGCCTTCAGGCGGTTCATGGCCGACTGTGCATCCGCTTCGGTTTCAAAGAGCGCCGCAAACCGCAGCGCCGCCTCGGCAGGCAGAGCCTGCACCTCTCGCATCCTCATTTCGGGGAGTACCACTTCGAGCACCTTGCGATACTGCGTTAAAATATCGGCGGCATACCGACCCCGCAGCAAGCCGCAAAGCTCCGAAAAGACCCGCTCATGGGCGATGGCAAGTAAAAGCTCCCGTTTTTTCACCATGGCGGCGGCGGTTTTTTCCTCGATGGCAAAGCCCAAGCGGGCGGCAAACCGCAGCCCCCGCAGGATCCGCAGGGCATCCTCCTCAAAGCGGCGCTCCGCCTCCCCCACGCAGCGCACAAGGCGGGCATCGATATCGGCGCGCCCCTCAAAGGGGTCAAACCACTCGCCCTTGCGATCCATCGCCATGGCGTTCATGGTGAAATCCCGCCGTGCCAGATCCTCCCGCAGCGAGCGGGTAAAGGTAACGGCATCGGGATGGCGGTGGTCGGAATAGCCGCCGTCCTGCCGAAAGGTGGTGATCTCGATCGGCTCACCCGCCGCCAGCACCGTTACCGTTCCGTGCTGCAGCCCCGTTTCAACCGTACGATGATCGGCGAAGGCCGCCAGCACCTCCTGCGGCAGCGCCGAGGTGGTTACGTCGTAGTCATGGGGCGCAACCTGCATATAGCGATCACGGATACAGCCGCCCACCGCATAGGCCTCAAAGCCCGCCTGCTCCAAACGCAGCAAAACTGCATCAATTTCCTTCGGAAACAGACTGTTCATGGCAGATTCCCCCCTTCTTTTACTGAAAAATCATATTTATCATAGCATTTTTACATTCTATTGTCAATTTTTCTTGATTTTTTTAAAAAACGCCATTATAATTAAAGTGAGATAGACTTTAAGCGAGGTGAAGCGGATGCCCTCCTATGAGATTGAACGTAAATATCTGATCCGTCGCCCGGATCTTTTGAATTTGGGCGCCTGCTGTCGGGTTCTTGATATTTCCCAGACCTATCTGACAACGTCGGAGGGGTCGCTTCGTGTGCGCCGCACCGAGGAGAAGGGAACCGTTCGCTATATCGAAACCCTTAAGCGGAACGTAACCGCCATGCGCCGCATGGAGATCGAGCGGGAGCTGACCGAGGAGGAATATGAACGCCGCCTCGCCAACCGCGACCCCCGCCGCCAAACCATCCGCAAGACCCGCTACTGCCTGCCCTACAACGGGCATATCTTTGAAATCGACGTTTATCCCTTCTGGACCAAGCAGGCGGTGATGGAGGTTGAGCTGAAAAGCGAGAACGAAGCGTTCGATCTACCACCCCAGATCCGCATTCTCCGCGAGGTGACCGAAGACCCCGGCTACAGCAATCATTCCCTCGCCCGCGCGATCCCGCCCGAAGATGAATAATGCAAAATTGCCGATGGCTTTCACCATCGGCAATTTTTTTATAAATATTTAAGGAAAACGCAGGTTCCTTCCTTCATTTTAAGTTCCAGCTCGGTGATCTGCTCATACACCTCGTCGGTAAAGACGTTGCGGCAGGTGGCGGGCGCTTTCAGGTTGATCTTGACGATCTGATCCCTTTCGCTCAAAACGTAAAGGAATCGGTTATCCGCATGAACGGTGCAATAACCGTTGGTATAAAGGTGAACCCCCGCCGCCTGCAGCAGGGCGCGGGCGCTCTCCACTGTCAGATCGGCGGGCATGGCATTGAGGATATAGGTACGGCCGCCCTCCTTCCGAACGGCGGTTTTGATCTTGCCGTCGGGATACTTTTCTCTTGCGCTGATGCCCTCGCCCTCCTCCGCATAGATCAGCGGGAAGGCGATCGATTCATCCACGGGATATTCTCCGATCGAAAAGCCGGTGAGCTTGCGTACGTTCTCCAAGCCGAAGCTGCCGCTCTTTTGATCCAGAATACCCGCCGTATAGTTCCAAACGATATGGCAATCGGGGGCGGTTTTGGCGATCAACTGCGCCAGCGCCTCCCGATCGGCATAATAAGCGTTCATAAAAACGATCATTTTGTATTGGGAAAGATCCAGCTCTGCAAGGTCGGTCATGCGATAATAATCGATGGGCACACCGCTCTCCTTGATGGTAGAGCCGGTATGATGAATCGCTGCATCGTGCAGGTCGTGGTTGGGGCGCATCCGAAGCAGTGCGTTTTCATCCACCACCAACAGCACCTCGGCAACGCTTTGATGGCGATCCCGCTCACGGTACAGCTCCTTGGAGGTTTCGTTCAGCAGCGCAATCTCGCTTTGGATCTCATCGGAATCCAGCCAGCCACCCCGCAGATCCATCCACCAATAGCCCTGATGATGGGCGATATTCTTGGTAAATTCCCGCCAATAGACCGCGCGGGTCTCCTCGAAGTTTTTGGCAGGGAAATCGTAGTCGGGGCGGGTGATCTCGGTGCAAAGATGGGTGCGGTTATCCAGCTCGTCCACCCAGAGCTTTTTGCGATTGACCGAATTGGGCACCGCCTGCCCAAATCCCGGGTCGGTGGGGCTGATCCGCCGATAGCCCTTGGGGCTGGCGATAAAATCGATATAAGGCGAGGCGAGCAGCCGATCAAAGCCGGTATGCTGCAGGTTGGCGCTGCCTTTGGGCTCGCTGATATAGCCGTAAAAGCCGCCCACCAATTTCTCGGGCACCAGCGCCTTGACCACCTTGCCGAAGGCGGTCAGGGCATCCACGTCGCTGTCCCGCTGGAATTCGGCGTAGAGATAGCTCTGCTCATCCTGCTCGGTATGGAAAAACATCTGCTCCAGCGTGGGCGTGCCGAATTGGAAATAATGAGGCGCACCGCCCTCGCGGATGAAAAACCGCTGCTCGATGGGCGGAACAGCATCATACTGCTTGCCCCGCTCTGCGGCATAGGCAATGAAATTCTTGGTGGCGTTAACGCCGTAGTCGCCCTTATGATAGGGATCCTCATTCCAGGAGCCCCATTGGGAGGTTTCGCCCGAGGTGCCGTAGGCAATATGATAGCCGATGATGCGATCGGCCCAGGGGGAGGCCTCCACGTGCTCGATAAAGCGGCGCAATGCCTCGCAACCGTCTGCAACCCATCGGCGGGAGGAAAAGCTCTGCAGAGCAATCATGTCGGTCTTCTTAAAGGGATGAGAGCCGTGGGCGGGGGTACCGATCATGGCCACGATCTCCTCGTGGGTGCGGGGACCGCAGCCGTAGACAAAGACGTCGTCGGGGTGGGCTTCGCACCACCCTGCGGGCACGTTGAGCTTGACCCGCGGCAAAAAGATCGCCTCGGGGCATTCGGTGAACAGCATATTCAGATAATCGTCCACGTCGGTGTAGTCGTATTGATCCACCCCGATCCAGCCGCTGGGGATGACGCTGGAATGAACGACAATTCCCCGATCAAACAATGCCCGGTGGCGCTTGGCATGCTGCCGATGCACCTCCCGATCGGGCACCTCGCTTTCCAGACCCAGCCGCGACCAGAAGATGGGATTCTCGCGCAAAAATTCGATTTTTTCTTCGCAGGACATTGCTTGCAGGTTTTTCATTGCCTTCAACCGCCTTTGTTGCTTTTTTATCATTCTATCAAGTTCAAAACCAATTGTCAACAGAAATGCCGATGGCAAAAAGCCATCGGCATTTCTTCTTATAAATTAGGCTTTGCCGCTTCTTTTTTGGGAGCGTACTCGGTCAGCGTCATGGTGACGGTGACGTCCTTCCGATTGCGGCGAACGGCGACCTCCACCGTATCACCGATCTTCTTTTGATCGAAGATGGCATTGGCATCGGCGGCCGAGCCGACCTCCTGCCCATCCACGGTGATGATCAGGTCTCCGCTCTGCAGGCCCGCATTGGCGGCATCGGAATCCTTCTCCACCGAGTAGATATACAGACCCAGCTCATTGACGTTATACATCATGGCGGTCATGGTATCCTGAATGGCCAGATATTCAATGCCTACGTTGGGGCGGCCCTTCACGTAGCCGAAATCGATCAGATCCTCAATAACGGTTTTGGCGGTATCGATGGGGATGGCAAAGCCGAGGCCCTCGATCTCCTCGCCTGCCGACTTGGCGTTGACCACGCCGATCAGCTGACCGCTGGTATTAAAGAGACCGCCGCCCGAGTTGCCGGGATTGATGGCAGTATCGGTTTGAAGCAGGCTCATGGTGGTATTATCGATATCGATCTGCCGATCCAGCGCGCTGATAATGCCCTGGGTTACCGTACCGCCCAGTTCGCCCAACGGGTTGCCAACCGCAACCACCGTTTCACCCACCTTCAGCACAGAGGATTTGCCGAACGCCGCAGGCTTCAGGCCGCTTGCTTTGATCTTGATGACTGCCAGATCGGTTTTGGCATCGGCTCCGACCAGCTCGGCCTCATAGGAATCCCCGTTCTTCAGGCGCACGGTAATGTTGGTGGCACCCTCGATCACGTGGTTATTGGTTACGATATAGCCGTCGGTGGTAAAGATCACACCGCTGCCCGCACCCTCACTGACGTACTGCTGCATACAGGAGCCGGAAACGATCGCTTCGGTGGTGATCTCCACCACGCTGTTTTCCACCAATGCGGCAATTGCCTCCACCGAGAGGGGCTTTTCGACCGCGTTGCCGTTTTCATCCACCAGCAGAGCGGTCTCATAGATCACCACCGAGCCGGACTCGTTGGTTACTTCCTCCACCTTCTGCTGATTCTGCGGCGTTCCGCTGCCCTTCTCCTCGGCGGACTCTGCGCCGAAGAAACGGTTGGCAAGAAATCCGCCCGCAAAGCCCAGCCCGATCGCCAGCACCAGCATCAGCGCCATTACGGGCACCAGCCGCTTCATCGTCAGCGGCTTGGCCTTCTTTTTTGTTTCTGCCTTCGGCTGCGGCTGATCGCCCTGATAGGGCGGCATCGGCTCCACCGACGGCGCCGTTGAGCCGAAGATCTCCGGCTCACGGGTAGGTACGTAGCGATAGGTCGGCTGCTCCTCGGTGGGCGCACCCATCGGCGGCACCGCCTCGTCAGGTTTCGGCGGCATCACGGTATCCTCCGCTTGCGGAATGGGTTGGGTTATATGTGGCTCCGTATTTTGATTCAGCGGTTGGCCGGTAATCGGATCAAATTGATTTTCATTCATCGTTTTGAACCCTCCTTTTTAAATTTGCATTTATATTATACCGCATTATTATGAAAAAAGTGTGAAAAATTTTGTAAAAAAGCAAGAAAATTTATATTTTTTCGTTTTTGAGCGCAAAATACTTGCATTTTTTGCCCGCTTAGCATATAATAAACTAAATTGCTCGGCAATTTCCTGCGAAAATAGTAGAATGATCCGAACGTTTCAGAGAGGGAAGTCAGCGGCTGAAAGCTTGCCCGATTCGGTTGATTTGAAGTGTGCGCTTCGCAGCGTAGCCCCTCTGCACGAGTGGAGGGCGGGTCTTCCCCGTTAACGGAAGCTTTGAGTGATAAATCAGAGTGGAACCGCGTTTTTCGTAACGCCTCTGTTGCCCTTTTCGGGCGGCAGAGGCTTTTAATTTTTGGAGGTGAATTATGTTCAAGAGAATCCGCGAGGATCTCAATGCCTATCAGGAGCGAGATCCCGCCGCCAAAAGCAAAGCGCAGATCTTCTTTTTATACAACGGCTTCCACGCCGTTTTGGGCTATCGCCTTTCCCATTGGCTGTATCGCCATAAGCGCTATTTTTTAGCCCGCTGGGTTTCTCAATATACCAAGTTCCGCACCGGCGTGGAGATCCATCCCGCCGCCACCATCGGCAGAAGGCTCTGCATCGACCACGGCACCGGCATCGTCATCGGTGAGACCTGCGTTATCGGTGATAACTGCCTGCTCTACCAAGGGGTGACCCTCGGCGGTACCGGCAAGGAAACGGGCAAGCGCCATCCGACGCTGGAGGATAACGTCATCGTCGGCAGCGGCGCCAAGGTATTGGGCCCCTTCACCATCGGCAGCCACAGCAAGATCGCAGCCAACGCGGTGGTGCTGGAGGAGATCCCGCCCTATTCCACCGCCGTCGGCGTGCCCGCCAAGGTGGTGCGGCAGAACGGCAAGAAGGTGGAGGCCGATCCGCTGGATCAGGTGCATATCCCCGACCCCATCGCCCAGGAGCTGCAACGTTTAAACAATAAAATAGAAGAATTAGAAGCAAAATTAAAGGAGAAAGAAAATGAAACTGTATAATACCCAGACCCGTCAGAAGGAAGAATTTGTACCCATTACACCCGGCAAGGTGCTGATGTATGCCTGCGGCCCCACCGTATACAACTTCTTCCACATCGGCAACGCCCGCCCCTTCATCACCTTCGACGTGCTGCGCCGCTACTTCGAGTTCCGCGGCTATAAAGTCAAGTTCGTGCAGAACTTCACCGACGTAGACGATAAGATGATCAAAAAGTCCAACGAAGAGGGCATCACCCTCGCCGAGCTGGGCGACCGCTATATCAACGAATACTACACCGATGCCCAAGGCCTCGGCGTTGGCAAGGCAACCATCCATCCCCGCGCCACCCATTGCATTCCCGATATTATCAAGATCATCGAAAGCCTGATCGAAAAGGGCTATGCCTATGAGTCGGGCGGCGACGTTTTCTATTCCACCAAGAAATTCAAGGGCTACGGTAAGCTTTCCCATCTGCCGATGGATCAGCTGGAGAGCGGCGCCCGCATCGACGTTAACGACATGAAGGAGGATCCCATGGACTTCGCCGTTTGGAAGGCCGCCAAGCCCGGCGAGCCTGCCTGGGAATCCCCTTGGGGCTTGGGTCGGCCCGGCTGGCACATTGAGTGCTCCGCCATGGCCTGCAAGTTCCTCGGCAAGACCATCGACATCCATTGCGGCGGTGTCGACCTGATCTTCCCCCACCATGAAAACGAGATCGCCCAGAGCGAGGCGGCCAACGGCTGTGAATTTGCCCACTATTGGCTGCATAACGGCCACATCAACGTGGATAACCGCAAGATGAGCAAATCCCTCGGCAACTTCTTTACCGTTCGGGATGCGGCCGCCGCCTACGGCTACGAAGCCATCCGCATCTTCATGCTCTCCTCCCATTACAGAAGCCCCATCAACTACAGCAAGGACGTTTTGGAGGCGGCCAAGGCAGGCCTGCAGCGGCTTTACACCACCAAGAATAATCTGGAATACGCCATCAAAACCGCAAGCGGCAAGCTGACCGCCGAGGAGGAAGCGCTGCTCAAGGAGCTGCCCGCCTTCAAGGATCGCTTCATAGAAAAGATGGACGACGACCTCAACACCGCCGACGCCCTCAGCGTTATCTACGATTTTGCCCGCCGGATCAATACCCTGCTGGCTGAGACCCACTCCCTTGCCTTCCTCAACGCCCTGAAGGATCAGTTCAACGAGCTGACCGGCGTGCTGAACATCGTGAACGGCGAGCAGGAGATCGAGATTCCCGAAGAGATCAAAGCCCTCGTTGAGGAGCGCACCGCCGCCCGCGCCGCAAAGGACTTTGCCCGCGCCGACGAGATCCGCGCCAAGCTCACCGAAATGGGCGTTGCCCTGGAGGATACCAAGGACGGCGTTAAGATCCTGATGAAGCAATAATCTGCTTTCATCGCTATTATACACCACCGCATTTCCTCAATGCAAGCAAATCGGCAAAATGTAACATAAGTGTAACATTTTGCCGTCATGTTGCACAAAAAACGGCTCAACTTTTTGGTTGAGCCGTTTTTTTATGCAGTTTTACTGTATGTAGGGAACGCGATCCTTGGGAGGATTATAAGTTTTGGGGTCTACCACCAAGAACGCATTGGGCAAAAAGCGCATCCCATCGGCATCGGCGCCGCTCGGATTGTTTACGACCCGACCGATCCCCTCCTCGGTATTTCCCGCCTTATTGGTATAATACATCACCGAGGCAGAGCCGCCGTCCAGATTCGCCGCATTCCAGCACCCCTCATCAATGAGAATTTGCTGCAGCTGCTTCATGGTTGCGCCAATAACCGGCGGGTTGCGACCGTCGATAACCACCATAATGACCGTTCCATCCTTCCGCTGACCGATTGCGGTACGAGGAGCACTACCCCAACCGCCGTCGCCATGAATCTCAGCAGGCTGACCATTGATGATCAAAAACGGTGCAAATTCGCAGGCACATCGCAGATTCAAGGATTCCAGCTCGGTCGTCTTATATTTTCCGAGCACCAAAACGTTATCCTCATTGAAACCGATCAGGTTGACCTCGCTTGTGACGGGCTCTTTAATCATGACGCCATCGACCATCACCATACCGACCGCATTGCCGCCGTTACCAAATCCGCCAACATCGGCAAAGCCTCCGCCGTTGATTCCCGCAATCGCTCCATAGCTTTCAATCAGCCGCGGCAGTTTTTGCCCCTTGGCGCCAAAATCCTTAGGAATTCCCAACCGCACCCACGAAGGATCGGAAATCTCCATAACGTAACCCTCGTAGTAATCCAACGATGCAACAGAACCGCCCGATATCCGGCGGATTTTTATTATGTCATTTGTCGGAAGGCTTTCAGGTACAGGCGTAACCTCAGAGGACGTTTCATCCGATTTCTCGTGAGACGTGTGGGAACTGCCGCTGTCCGTTTTCTTTTTGGAATCAGTCGGTTCTTCTCCTCCACCTAAGCACAGCAGTAATACAATAATCGCTACAACAAGAGCTGCGGCAATTGATCCCAAAATAATCCACAGCTTTTTGCGGGATTTTTTCTCCGAAGGAATCGGCAGATTGACCATCCCGCCACAATGGACACAAAACAGCTCGGACTGAGGCTTGCGGATTTTCATTTCTTTTCCGCAGGAATCACATTTTACTTTCATTTTTATTCCCTTTCCTTTTCATTTATTTCAAGTGCCGTTTCCAATGGCCTTTATAGTAGAATATTAAAACAATGATACAGCGGGTGGCCTGATCCAGCATCTGACAAGCGCGGTAGGCGTAAACGCCCCACTCCAGCACGTCGATCACCAGATACCCGCACAGCACACGGAACAGCCAAAGGCTGATAAAGGAGGCGATCAGCGGGGCCACGGTATCGCCCGCGCTGCGCAGGGCGCCCGAGAAGGTTTGATGGCCGTTGATAAAGGGCAGGGTGGCCGCGCCGATGAACATAATGCGAACGATCACGGGATAGAGGCTGCTGTCGTTGGTGAACAGCCTTGCCAGCGGGGTGCCGAAGCAGCACATCACCAGCATTTCCACCCCCGCAAACAGCATCGCCCAGCGGATGGTCAGCCGCACAAAGCGCTTACCCAGCGCTTCATCGCCCGCGCCCAGCGCCCGTCCGAAGAGGGAGGTGGAGGCGGTATTGCAGGCCGAGCCGGTGGACCAGGCAAAGGCCTCGATGGAATTGACCACCGAATTGGCCGCCACGTGGGCAGTGGCCAAGCCTGCGATCAGCTTGGTGCTGATCATGGCGCCCGCCTGCAGCAAGGTTTGTTCCCCTGCGGCGGTCAGGCCGATCGGCAGCAGCCGCGTGCGGATGCTGCGCTCCCATTTCCAAGAGAGCCCCCTTTGGAATCGGATGGGAGATTTTTTCCAAAGTAATGCCCCAAGAGCGATCAAAAACGCAATGATCTTCGAGATCACCGTTGCCCATGCAGCACCCTTCAGCCCCATGGCGGGAAAGCCCCATTTGCCGAAGATCAGCAGATAATTAAAGAGCACGTTGATCCCGCCGCCGATCAGGTTATACACCATCGGCAGCTTGGAAATTCCCACGCCGCGGAAGGCGGCAGTAATATTTAAAGTGAGAATCTGGAAGAAGAAACCGTATGCATTGATGCGATAATAAGAAACCGCCGCCTCATAGGCGGCATTGGAGCCGCAAACAAACCGAATGATCGGCTCCGCCGCAAACAGCGACAAAGCGCTGAGCACTACGGCAATCCCAAAGGCGATCACCATCGACTGATAGGCCACGTTCCGCGCCTGCCGCTTTTGCTTGGCACCGTAGTGCCACGCGATGGTTGCGGTGGTGCCGATAAAAAAGCCATTACAGACCGAAATGATCAAATTGATGGGAGAGCCGCAAAGCCCTACCGCCGCCACAGCGACGGTAGAGCCCTCCATCTGGCCGACCATCATGCTGTCGACAATATGAAACAGCCGCACCAGCACCGCCTCGATCAGAGCCGGAAACAACAGTTGATAAAAGCTGCGCTTTTGCTCCTTGGTCAATTGCATTTCTTCATCTCCTTGGCGTTGGCTATCCAACACCAAGGATATTATAATTCTTTTACCCATAAAAAGCAACCCAATAATTCAAAGCCGCTGTCTTGCGTATTGATTTTTTCGCTTTTTCAAATTATAATTATTATGGCAAATGCAAATTTCCAAGGAGGCAACCCCCATGAAAAGAAGAATCATTAGCCTGTTTTTAGCGATCTTTCTGCTGGCAGAACTGCCCCTCGCAGTTCAGGCGGCAGAGCCCATCGCGCTGGGCGATTTTATCATCACGACCGACGAGGCAGCGAGCAGCTGCTCCTTTGCCTACAACGCGCTGACCATCTCCGCCCCCGGAACGTACACCGTCTCCATGGCGGAGGGCATCAGCACTACTGACGATCGGATCGTGATAAATGCTGAAGGCGTTACGCTGATTCTGGATAATCTGCATATCCTCGACGAATGTTCTTCGTTGACCCTGAACCAAGATGCGGCGATCCGCGCCGTAGGAACGGTAACCTTGGTAACCGAATCCGACGGTTCTTCCGTTTTAGAGCCTGCCATTAAGGTACTCACCGGCAAAACGATGACCTTTTTAGGCGGGGAAATGACCGCAATCGGAGCAAAAGGCGCCTACGGCGATTCGGACTATGGAAAAAACGGCATTCGGGGAAATCTGATCATGCAGAGCGGCAGCCTGACGGTCTGCGGCGGCAACGGCAAATCCGGATACTATCGCGGCGGTGACGGCGGACACGGCATTTACGGCAACGTCACGGTTAACGGCGGCACCCTGACCGCCACCGGCGGCAGCGGCGTTAACGGTGGCGGCGGCGACGGCGGAGCCGGCCGCAGCGGAATCGGCGGCAATGTCACGGTCAACGGCGGCAAAGTAGTCGCCACCGGCGGCAACGGCGGCAACAGCGGTACTTACCAATACCCCGGAGACGGCGGCTACGGCATCGACGGCAAGCTGACCGTAACGGGCGGCGAGGTGGTAGCCGTTGGCGGCAAGGGCGGCTTCAACGGCTACTACGACTACGGCATCAACGGCTACGGCGTGGGCGGCGCGCAGGCGCAGATCGACCACGGAACCGTAACCGCCATCGGCAACAACTACGGCGGTGACAGCCAAGCGGCCTTTGAATTTACTCCCCAAACGGAGCCTGCTAACCTGACGGAGATCCGTGTGGGAGCATCCGAAAGCGATGCGACCGACAGCCCCTACATCGGCCAGCGCTACGCTCAATATACCGTACGGAAGTTCTACCACATCAACTATCGAGACATAAGCGATACCGCAGAGAGACCCGAAGCAATGATCGAAGGAATACCCACGGTGATCCCCGACCCCGTAAGGGCAAATCACCGCTTCGACGGTTGGCTGATCAACGGTAGCGGCGAGCCGATCAAAAACTTGGTTTTGGCGGCGGATGCCTATGCCGAACCGATCACCCTGACGGCAACCTGGACGCTAAAGACCGAAGTTACGGTCGATTCGACGGTTCAGATCTATACCTATAACACCCAACCCCACGGCTTTATCCTCGAAAGCACCCCTGCCGAGGGCTATACCGTAGAATATTACGTAGACGAAGCGTGGACCGCGCAGGCACCGATCGAAGCAGGCAGCTATAACGTGCAGATCAGCCGAGCGGAGGACGATACCTACCAAAGCTTTTCGGTAATGCTTGAGCACGGCCTGATCATCCGAAAAGCAGATCCGCAGATCTCTGCGCCGACCGCAAAGGACGGGCTTATTTACGACGGCACACCTCAATCTCTGATCGAGGCAGGCAGCACCGACGGCGGCAGACTGCAATATCGGTTAGAAAGCGGCGAATGGAGCGAGGAGCTCCCCACCGCCGTTAAACCGGG
>JAFQKO010000092.1 GCA_017396865.1 Clostridia bacterium
CAGAGGCGACCAGCCGGAATTGGGATAGCAAACCGTGTATTCGCGGAAATTTCCGCCTGCCACCAGCTCAGCTGCCTGGTCGCAAAGCCCGGGCAGGTGATCGGCTCGGCAGGCCCTACCACCAGCGGACGGATGGATGCCTACACCCCGACGCTGATCGCCCTCGGCGCCCGCGGAATGATCGGCAAGGGCGCACGGCAAGCCGCCGTAGTCGAGGCAATGAAGCAACACGGCGGCGTCTACTTCGGCGCCATCGGCGGCGCAGGCGCGCTGCTGGCTAAATGCATCAAAAAGAGCGAGCTGATCGCCTATGAGGATCTCGGCTCGGAGGCGCTGCGCAAGCTCTACGTGGAAAATATGCCCCTCACCGTGATCATCGACAGCGAGGGCAATAATCTTTATGAAACCGGCCGCACCGACTACAGACTGTCAAAAAAGGCACCGACCGCAGAAAAATAAGTAAAACCTAAAGTATGCGCCAATATTAAAGATTGCAAGGAGAAAGAAACACCTACTCTTTCTCCTTGTTCCTTTTATAAGGAAAAAATCCGCCTAATGCAGATTTTATTTGAATTTTTCTGCTATCCGCTGTTCGATTCCATGAACCGCAAATTTCGACAAAAAGTTGATTTTTTGTCAAAAAGATTGCAAGTATACTTATAATAATTGTTGACAATAATTCATTTTATGGATATAATACTAACAAAGGAGTGTGATTTGTTGTGTCTATTACTTCAAAAACCGGCATTCTAAAGGTATTATCCGCTTATAACCCTTGGTGGAAAACCGGCGTTGTGAATCCGAAAATGACCAGAACCTATAAAAGATTTGCGTTTCACGAAGCCATGAAACGTTTGAAAGAAACGGATATTCGCAGAACCGTTGTGTTGACCGGGACACGTCGCGTAGGCAAAACCACCATTCAATATCAGATGATCGAGGCATTATTAAATGCCGGCGTTGCGCCCCAACGAATCGTATTTATCTCCATGGATCATCCCATGCTTAAGTTGAGCCAATTTCAAGAAGTATTGGAATGCTACCACGAAAACATTTGTGCCGATCAAGATGTGTACTATTTCTTTGACGAAATTCAATATGCGCAAGATTGGGACCGTTGGTTGAAAACGATCTATGACACACAGCCTGACACGAAAGTGATCGCAACCGGCTCCGCAAGCCCCGCCCTAATGAAAGGGAGCCGCGAAAGCGGAGCGGGCAGATGGACCGTGATCCAAGTGCCCACCTTATCCTTTTACGAATATTGCGAATTATTGAACATTGATCGACCCGACATACCTGCAGATTTAAAGGTCACCTCGCTTCTTGGAAAAACGCAAATTGAGCGCAACCAAATTATGCTACAGCTTTCCAAGGTGCAAAATCACTTTATGCGGTATTTGCAGGTCGGCGGCTTTCCGGAATTGGCACTTGCCGATAACGATTTAATGGCCCAACAAATCATGCGAGAGGATGTGGTTGATAAGGTTCTCAAGCGTGATCTTCCATCGCTGTATCGAATCCGCAATGCAACCGAGCTGGAACGCATTTTCCTCTACCTGTGTAACGTATCCTCCGAAATCGTCTCCATCGAGGCAATCACAAAGGAGCTAAACGGTGTTTCCCGAACAACGGTGGAGAATTATATTCAGTATCTTGAAAGCGCAAATCTCATCTATCAAAGCTGGCCGGTAGATATGGCGGGCAAAAAAGTGCTTAAGGCAAGCCCCAAAATCTATATCGCCGATGCGGCGATCCGAAATGCAGTTTTAATGGATGATTCTATTTTAACGGATCCCGTTGGCATGGGCAAGGTTGTTGAAACCGCCGTTTATAAGCATACGAGCTCCTTTTACTATCAAATTGCCACCTCTGTAGGTTATTTTCGCGGCGGCAAGAAGGGCAAGGAAATCGACATCGTTGTCGATTATCCTAACGTGCCGAATATTCTAATCGAGGTTAAATATCGGGAAAGTGCTCCTATTTCCAACGACGATGCAATCGTAGAACTCTGCGCAGATGCATCTGCCGGGATTATCGTTACCAAAACAGCAGCCGATTTCGGTGTACACAACACCCCTTGCGGCAAAGATCTGCTGCGAATCCCCGCATTTGCCTTCTTGTATCTGTTAGGAAATGCCGAAAAACACGGCTATCGCGGCATCGAATAATTGAACTGCGGCGCTTCAGGCTATCGGAAGCGCCGCTTTTTAAAATGTCGGATTTTCTCACCTTTTATCCCCGCTCGCTCCTTGTTTTTTGTCCGAATTTTTATATAATTGATATTGAGGTGAACAAAATGAAACAATGGAATTTTTATACAACCGATGAGATCAAGCCCGCAGGCTGGCTGAAGCGTCAGCTGGAAATTCAGGCCGAGGGCCTGAGCGGCAATTTAGACAAGGTTTGGCCCGATGTGCGGGACAGCGCATGGATCGGCGGTCCCTGCGAGGGCTGGGAGCGGGTTCCCTACTGGCTGGACGGCTTTATTCCCCTTGCCTATCTTTTGGAAAACGAGGACATGATCGCCCGCGCCAAGAAATACATCGACGCGATTTTAGAGCGGCAATGGGAGGACGGCTGGATCTGCCCCTGCACCGCCGAGAAGATCCCCACCTACGATACCTGGGCGGTTTTGCTGATCACCAAGGTTTTGGTGGTCTATTATGAATGCTCCAAGGACGAGCGCATCCCCGCCGCCCTTTACAAGGCGCTGAAAAACTACTACGACCTTTTGAAAAACGGCACCATTCACCTCTTTAATTGGGGTGAATACCGCTGGTATGAGGGCTTTATCGCCATTGATTTCCTCTATCGGCGCACCAAGGAGGATTGGCTTTTGGCGCTTGCCCGCATCCTGAAGGAGCAGGGCAAGGACTACCGCGAGGTGATCGCCCATTGGGAAAAGCCCCTCAACAAATGGACCTACTATACCCACATCGTCAACCTTTGCATGATGCTGAAGGCGGAGGCGGTCTCCCACGACCTTCTGGGCACCGACTACACCGACGAAGCAGAATATTTCCGCACCCTTCTGGATCAATGGAACGGCACCCCCGTGGGCCTTTTCACCGGCGACGAATGTCTTTCGGGGCTGAGCCCCATCCAGGGTACCGAGCTTTGCGCGGTGGTGGAGCAGATGTATTCCTACGAGCATCTCTTCGCCGTAAGCGGCGACCAAAAGTGGGCCGAACGGCTGGAGCTGCTGGCCTTCAACGCCCTGCCCGCCGCCATCAGCGACGATATGTGGGCGCACCAATACGTCCAGATGAGCAACCAGATCTCCTGCGAGCGGTTCGGCGGCAAGCCCATCTTCCGCACCAACGGCAAGGACGCCCACCTCTTCGGCTTAGAGCCCCATTTCGGCTGCTGCACCTCCAACTTCAATCAGGGCTGGCCCAAGCTCGCCCTTTCGGCCTTTATGCACAACGGCGATACCATCGTCAACCCCCTGCCCCTCCCCGCCAAGCTGAATGCCGACGGCATCCGCATCGAGATCCAAACCGACTACCCCTTTAAGAACACCGTGACCTATTGCATTGATACCGACAAGGATTTCACCCTCGTTGTTAAGGGGACGGAGTACCCCTTCAAGGCGGGCGAAAAGACCGCATTTTCCATTGAGATCGAGCGAAAACCTGTGCTGATTGACCGCCCCAACGGCTTAAAGGCGGTGCAATACGGCTCGCTCATCTTCTCGCTGCCCATTCAATATGAGAAGAAGATGCTGGAATACACCAAAAACGGCGTAGAGCGCAAGTTCCCCTACTGCGACTACGAGTATATCGGAAAATCAGACTGGAACTATGCCTACTGCGGCGCGCCCGAAGCGGTCGCCGAAGTGGCGGTCGATGCGGTACCCTTCTCCTCGGAGCACCCCGCCCTGACCGTTCGGATCAAGGGCTGCAAGATCGACTGGGGCTTTGAGGAGGGCTATGAGAACGTTTGCGCGAAGCTCCCCCAAAGCCGCGAGCCCATCGGCGAGCCCGAGGCGCTGACCCTCATTCCCTACGGATGTGCCAAGTTAAGAATGACCGAGCTGCCTTTGGTCGGGGATGGAAAAATTGTATGAACCGCAAAGCGCTGTAACCGATCGGTTACAGCGCTTTTTTCTGTTCCCACCCCTTTTCCCACCCGCTTTTTTCAATTTCCCACCCCCTTTGGGTGTGGACAACGCCGTTCCTCTTTGTTATAATAGTATCATCAGTAATATAGTTTCTATAAAGGAGGAACGAAATATGAAAAGAAAAGCCTTCAAGCGGCTCCTCTCGATCGCCATGGCAGCGGTGCTGCTGATTGCGATGATCCCCGTTACCACCCTTGCGGCAACGGTGATCAATGAGGTCTCCGCCGAGATCATGGCGCCCGTTGCAGGGCGTGTGCCCAGCTATCAAGGGCGGCTGCTCACCGACCACCTTGAGTTTGACACCGTCGACAGCGGCTACGGCGCTTGCCAGCAAAACGGCGTGCTTTGGTTCCACGGCGATACCCCCATGCAGCCCACCGACACCTTTGCCGTCGGCGAGACCTATACCGTTCGCCTCACCGTCGTGCGGGAGAGCACCTCTTACGAACTTGCCGCCAACCCCACCCTCAGGATTAATGGTAACGCGGCCTATCATCAATACGGAAATATCTATTACGTTTCCATGGAATACACCTTCCCCGCCGTGACGGGCTTCACCGTCAGCTTCAACAGCGGCGGCGGTTCGGGTACCATGGCGCCGGTAACGGGGTTTGCAGGCAGCTATACCCTGCCCCCCTGCTCCTTCACCCCGCCCACCGGCAAGGTTTTTGATGCCTGGATGATCAGCACCGATCCCAATCGCTGGATGCCCGGCGAGAATATCACCGTTGCTTCCGACGTAACGGTGACCGCCCTTTGGAAGACTCCTTCCTCCCGCACCCAGATTTTTGACATCGTTGCCACCTCGGAGGATCTGGACAGCATCCCCGTGCTCTACGGCAAGGTCGAGATTCCTACCTTCACCATCACCGCAGGCGCACCCGCCTACATCGCCGCTTCCTCCGGTAATCTGACTTGGCAGCGCAAAGAGGGCGATGAATGGAAGAATTATTACGGAGCCCGCTTCACCGCAGGCGAATGGCGCATCTCGACCCAGG
>JAFQKO010000093.1 GCA_017396865.1 Clostridia bacterium
AAAGAAAGCGATATAAAAGCCTTTGGCTTTTGCGATATTATATTCGTGCCATTTAGCACGGCGAAAGCCGTATATCGCGTGGCTTGCCACATATCGCATCAAAGATATATCGCTCGTGCGAAGCACGAATATAGCTGAGGCGCACTTCCTTACGGAGTGCGCCTCAAGGGGTCTTTTTTAGTTTATCTCAACATCAGAGCAAAGATGCCGCCCTGAACGCTTCTTGCGATAAAGGCGATATAATCGCCGGTTTTGGTATCATAGAGATCCGAGAAGGGAACGCGGGTCTGGGTCTCCTCGAGGTAGCGGGCCAGCGGTTTGATCAGCGCATCCCGCGCGGCCTTATCATCCGCCATCGCCGCGATCCAGCACAGCCAATCGGACTTGGTGCGGGCGGAGCGGGAATCGAGGGGCAGGCCGTACTGATTGATCTTGGGGAGATAGCTGGCAATTTCGTTCTTATAAAATTCCTCGGAGAAGAGGCCGAAGCCAAACAGCTTATCCCAGAGCAGGTTATACTTCATGCTCCAGCCCTCACCCGTCAGGGTCAGGGGGGTATTGCCCTGATCGCCGATTCTGGCCAGAATGGTCTTGGACATTTCCTTTGCCTTCTCCAGATAGCTCATATCGCCGATGATATGGGCATAGGCCGCAATGCCGACCACCGCCTTAAAGGCAAGGTTGACGTTATGGGCAAGGTGGCCCGCAAAGTCGTCGGTACAGAGCTGCTCGCCCGGATCCTCGCCGTACTCCAGCAGGTATTTCACCCACTTATCGAGGTGGGGACGATACTTTTTGCAAAGCGCGTCGGAGGCACCGTAGCGGGTGGCGGCATACATCATGATCAGCATATTGCCGCACTCCTCCACCGGCATCTGCAGATGGAAATCATAGAGATCCGTTGCGGGATAGAGGTAGTAGGGCAGGTGGGATTCGCCGCGGCCGATCTCGGTGGAGTGGGTGCTCTTTCTGCCGTATACCTGACCGGTGGCTTGGGGATATCGACCTACGTCGTGGGGCGCAAAATCATACTCCCAAACGGGCATATCCGCAAACTCCAGCACCGGCAGACACATGGCGTTGACCAGCTCGGGGCAATATTTCAGGAAGATGGGGATGGAGGGATAGCTGACGTCCACCGTACCGATACAGCCGTTGGAATCGTTTTCCTTGGAGAGCAGCGCGGGCGCACCCGAGGGGGTCACGATCAGCTTATGAGCCGACCAGGTCTGCCGCCAGGAGGCGCAGACGACCGCCTCATACCCTTCGGTATCGGCATCTCTTGCATCCTGCAGGATCCGCTCGTCCCAACCGTCGCACTTTTTCATCAGCGCGTCGAACCGAATCAGCGCATCCTTGGCGGCTGCGGCGGTGGTATTGCCCGTTCTGGTGAAATAGGGCTTGCAGAGGGTGCCGAAATAGTTGATGGAGGCGATATCCTCATAGGCAATGACAAACTGCAGCTCCTGCCGCTCCTGCACCGTGCGGGAATCAGTAAAGTTCGCGCTTCTGCCGTCGAAGGTGATGCCGCTTCTGGAATAAAGCAGCAGATAGCCCCAATCCATCGAAACGTTATCGCCGCTCATCGAAACGGGGCGTTGGTCGGCCTGACCGAAGATGCCGACGTTGATGTCGCCGTCCTGCATGACGGTTTTGACCAGCTTGGGCTGCGCGTCCTTATAGCTGCCGTTATGGCAGAGGCTGTCGAACAGCTTGAGGTCGGTCTGCACCTCATGCGCCTTGCCGTCCTCCGACTCCAGCACGATGCTGACCAGTGTGATGGGCATCGAGGCCAGATCGAGATCGTCGGGGGTGAAGGGAGAAGTAAATTTGATCTTGGCAACCACACCGCCGAAGCGCATGGTCCAGGCGGTGGAAAGCGGGGTTACCGTCTGCTCCAGCAGCTCGGCGCAATCATAGCCGCCCGAGGTGGAAAGGAACATCGCCCTTTTACCGTCGATGACGAAATTGCCCTTAAGCGGTTTCTTATGACCGCACCAATGGGTCGTAACAGGACCGGTCATCAGGTCGGAGGGCATCCAGACGGATACCAAGGGATCTTGGGTGATCAGGGGAATGGCGGGAAGCCGCGCAAACTTATTCATCGTTCTTTTTCTCCTTCATTAAAATCATTGACTTATTTGTATTATAATAGTATTATTATCTTAAATCAATATAAAATACCGTTAAAAAAATGAGGAAAACTGTTATGGTCAATGAAGAAGTCTACCGCCCGAGCCAAAGCCGCCGATCCCGCGAGCTGCTGTATCTTCGGCTGTGCGGCATCACCTATCCCGATAAAAACTATAAGATCCGCCGTGAATGCTCTCCCCTTGCCTGCATTGAGTATATAGAAAAGGGCGCGGGAGTCGTGCAGATCGACGACCGAACCTTTTACCCGGAAGAGGGGGATGCCTATTTTTTGCCGGTCGGCGCGAACCACCGTTATTTCAGCGACCGGGAGAATCCATGGCAAAAGGTTTTTATCAACCTTTCGGGCAGCCTTCTGGACAGCCTGATTGAGGGCTACGGCCTGAAAGGCATCTATCATTTTAAAGGACTTGACCTGCGCCAAGAACTGCGCGGCATCGTAGCCGCCGCCCAGGAGAGCAAGGAGGATTGCACCGAAGAGATCACCTGCCTGCTCAACCGCGTCTTTTTCAAAATGAGAGCCCATGCCAAGGAAGAAAGCCACACCTCCGACGTTGCCGAGCGGATGAAGGAATACCTGCGCAACCATGCCGCCGAAAAATTCACCCTCGATTCGCTCTGCCAATACGTTTCCCGCTCCGAATCCCAGACCATCAAGATCTTCAAGGAGGCCTACGGCATCACCCCCTACGCCTATTTTTTGGACAAAAAGCTTCGGCTCGCCCGCGATATGCTGCTCAACACCAACCTCTCGGTCAAGCAGATCGCCGACCACCTGAATTTCGCCGACGAATACTATTTTTCCAACGTTTTCAAAAAGAAGCTCGGCACCTCCCCCTCAAAATTCAGAAAAGGGCTTTAATATAGAATCAAAACGATTGACTTCTTCCCTATAAAAATGATAAAATGAAGACAAATCAACTTTGAAAAAGGATGAAACTGCCATGAAAAAGATTGTTTTGATCGGGGATTCGATCCGCGTGGGCTATTGCCGCTATGTGCAGCAGGCTTTTGAGGGAGAGGCCGCGGTCTATTTCCCCAATGAAAACTGCCGCTTCGCGGCCTATATCGTGCGCGCCTTATCCTCTTGGAAGAACAAGATGGAATGCGGCGACGACGTGGATTGCGTCCACTTCAACGTGGGGCTTTGGGACTGCCTCATTCTGCCCGACGGGATTCTGACCCCCATCGAGATCTATCGCTTTTATTTTGATCGGGTCTGCAAGCAGATCAAGACCCTCTTCCCCAAGGCCAAGATCATCTTTGCCACCTCCACCGCTGTTTTGGAGGATCAATACAAGGAGAAC
>JAFQKO010000094.1 GCA_017396865.1 Clostridia bacterium
CGGGGTAGAGCTCGATGTTGTGGATCACGGTACCAACGGGGATGCTCTCCAGGGGCAGAGCGTTACCGGGCTTGATATCAGCGGTAGCACCTGCGATAACGGTATCACCGACCTTCAGGCCTTCGGGGCATACGATGTATGCCTTCTCGCCATCCTCATACTGAAGCAGAGCGATGAAAGCGGTACGGTTGGGGTCGTACTGGATGGAAGTAACCGTTGCGGGAACGTCCAGCTTATTTCTCTTGAAATCGATGATTCTGTACTTAACCTTGTTGCCGCCGCCATGATGACGAACGGTGATGCGGCCGTAGCTGTTTCTGCCTGCGTGCTTCTTCAGGGAGGTCAGCAGGGAACGCTCGGGAGCATCCTTGGACAGCGCGCTGTAGTCCACATTGGACATCTGGCGACGAGCCGGAGAAGTAGGTTTATAAGTTTTCATAGCCATAACTTTGCTCCTCCTTACATCATGCCGTCGAAGAACTCAATGGTCTTCGATTCAGCAGTCAACTTCACATAGGCCTTTTTCCATGCGGCGGTCTTGCCGACGTGGACGCCCATTCTCTTTTCCTTACCACTTACGTTCACAGTGGTAACCTTCTCAACGGAAACCTTGAAGATTTCCTCAACCGCATTTTTGATCTCGATCTTATTGGCATCCTTTGCTACCTTAAAGACGTAGGTCTTATCCTGCATGGCTGCCATGGATTTCTCGGAGACAATGGGTTTCATAATAATATCGTAGTTAGATTTCATTATGCATAAACCTCCTCAAGTGCTTTTACGGCATCCTGAGTCAGGATCAGAGTGTCGTGCTTCAGGATCTCGTAGGTGTTGATGGTGTTTACACGAGCGGCCTTAACGCCGGGAATGTTTGCTGCGCTCTTTACGAAGTAGAGGTTGGTTACGTTGTTCACAACCAGAGCATTCTCAACCTTCAGAGCATTCAGCATACCAACAACGGTCTTGGTCTTGAACTCGTCCATTTCGATCTTATCCAGGACGATCAGCTTGCCCTCGGCCAGCTTGGAGGAGAGAGCGCTCAGCAGAGCCAGCTTCTTCACCTTCTTGTTCATGCTGAACCGATAGTCGCGGGGCTTGGGTGCAAATACGATACCGCCGTGAGTCCACTGGGGAGCACGGGTGGAACCCTGACGTGCACGGCCGGTGCCCTTCTGTCTCCAGGGCTTGATACCGCCGCCGGAAACCTCGGCACGGGTCAGAGCAGACTGGGTGCCCTGGCGCTGATTTGCAAGGTAGTTGGTAACTGCCATGTGCATAGCAGCCTCATTGACATTTACGCAAAAAATGGAATCCGCAAGGTCCATGGTGGACACCTTGGCGCCACTCATATCGAATACGTCTACATTAGCCATTTCATTATCCCCCTTACTTAACCATTTTTAACGGTGTTCTTAACGGTTACGATCGAGCCCTTCGGGCCGGGGATCGCACCCTTAACCACCAAAAGATTGTTCTCGATGTCGACCTTTACTACATCAAGATTCTGCACGGTTACCTGTGCGGCACCCATGTGACCGGGCATCTTCTTACCCTTATAAATACGAGAGGGAGAAGAGCAAGCGCCCATGGAGCCTGCATGGCGATGGATGGGGCCGGAGCCGTGGGTCATAGGACCGGAGCGCTGGCCGTTGTATCTCTTAATGGTACCGGCGAAGCCCTTACCCTTGGAGATACCGGTTACGTCTACGCAGCTGCCGATCTCGAACGTGTCAGCCGTGATGACGTCGCCTACGTTGAAGTTGTCCGCATCCTCGAGGCGGAACTCCTTCAGAACCTTCTTTGCTGCCACACCGGCCTTTGCGAAGTGACCCTTCATAGGCTTGGTGACCTTCTTTTCAGCCAGATCCATAAAGCCGAGCTGCAGAGAAGCGTAGCCGTCGTTCTCAACGGTCTTCTTCTGAACTACGGTGCAGGGACCTGCCTGGATGACTGTTACCGGAATGACATTGCCCATTTCGTCAAAAACCTGGGTCATTCCGATTTTCTTACCGATAATACCTTTCTTCATTTCATTTACCTCCGTTTGGTTATTGGTTGATTTGCATCAACATGACCTTCTTTGCGAGCGCTTACAGCTTGATCTCAAGCTCAACGCCGGCAGGAAGTTCTACACTTGCCAGAGCCTCAGCGGTCTTCGCTGCGGGCTTGACGATGTCGATCAGACGCTTGTGGGTGCGACGCTCGAACTGCTCTCTGGAATCCTTATACTTATGAACAGCGCGCAGGATGGTCACAACCTCTTTCTTGGTGGGAAGAGGAATGGGGCCGGATACAACGGCGCCGGTTCTCTGAGCAGTCTCCAGGATCTTCTGAGCGGCCTGATCCACCAGAGTGGAATCATAACCCTTAATTCTGATTCTGATTTTTTCAGCCATTTTTGTTTGCCTCCTTTTTAAATTTGACTTTTGGGTGTTGACGACTTTGACGGAAAATTCTTTAACACACATCCGGGTGTTTCACCCTTGCGTTAAATAAAACCGGGCATAAAGCCCGAACAAAGCTGCCCATCTCAAAAGCGGCTTACGCGGCAAACCCACGCAGTTCCAAAAACGGCTCTTTGCTTTTCCACATACCTTTCGCTCCGCTTCTTAGCAGAGCTGCTCCACGGAAATTCCCCATCTACGCCGGGGAAAAATCGGCGCGATGGCCACCTCCCGCTTCGTCGCTTCCACAGTCATGCTCGAATATTCTAACACACTCGTCCGGGAATTTCAAGTCTTTTTTGAAAAAAATTTAACTTTTTTCACAAAAATTTGGGGCGATTTTTTGGCATATTGCACAAAACACAATTTCTTGTAGTTTCACCTCTTTTTTGTCGCAAAATATGGGTTTGCCCATTATTATAACTTTATGGACTTTACTTTCACATCGGATGATGCTATAATAAAAAGAGCGAGACCCATTATATAATAAGGAAAGAAAAAAATCAAGGAGGATTTTTAGCAATGAAAGATCCCATCTTAGTCATTATGGCAGCAGGCATGGGCAGCCGCTACGGCGGGCTCAAGCAGATCGATCCCGTTGATCCCCAAGGCAACATCATTATGGACTTCTCCATTTATGACGCCATGAAGGCAGGCTTTAAGAAGTTTGTTTTCGTGATCAAGGATGCCATCGCCGCCGATTTTAAGGAGGCCATCGGCAACCGTATCGAGAAGATCGCGGAGGTTCATTACGTTTATCAGGAGCTCAGCAAGATCCCCGAGGGTGTCATTGAGATCCCTGCCGATCGGGTAAAGCCCTGGGGAACCGGTCATGCGATCCTTTGCTGCAAGGACGTTCTGGACGCACCCTTCGCTGTCATCAATGCCGACGACTTTTACGGCAGAGACGCCTTTGTTCAACTCTTCAATTTCCTCAAGAGCACCGAGGAGAGCGATCCCATGCAGATCTCGATGGTAGGCTACGTTCTGGAGAACACCCTCACCGATAACGGCCACGTAGCCCGCGGTGTTTGCCGCGTAAGCGAGGATGGCTACCTGCAGAAAATCGACGAGCGCACCATGATCCAAAAGATCGACGGTCAGGCCCACTATTCCGAGGACGGCGGTGAAACCTTCGTTCCCGTTTCCAATACCGCTCCCGTTTCGATGAATATGTGGGGCTTCCCCCTTGCTTATCTGCGGGCCTTGGAGGTAAAGTTCCCCGAGTTCCTCAAAAAGACCGTGAAAGAAAATCCCCTCAAGGGCGAGTTCTTCCTGCCCGTTGTGGTAGACGAGCTGCTGCATGAGGACGCCGCCACCGTCAAGGTTCTGCACAGTGCCGATAAGTGGTTCGGCGTTACCTACAAAGAGGATAAGCCGGTGGTTGAAGCCAGCATCCGCGCCCTCAAGGACGCAGGCGCTTATCCCGAAAAGCTCTGGGAGGCGTAAGAATGACCGAGCAGCTCAAAAATGTGATCGCCGCCTTTGATTTCGACGGCGCGCTGGACAACGCCAAGCCCTTCGGCAGCGGCCATATCAACGACACGATTCTGGTAACCACCCAAAAGGGCAGCCAATATATTCTCCAGAAAATGAACACCAACGTTTTCACCAATCCCCAAGGGCTGATGGAAAACGTATTCGGCGTAACCGAGTATCTGAAAAAGAAAATTGTGGAGCAGGGCGGCAACCCCAACAAGGAGACGCTGACCTTCATCCGCACCACCGACGGCAAGCTTTATTACGACGGTACGGAGGGCACCTGGCGTGCCTATCGCTTCCAAAACGAGCTGATTGCCCTGAACGCGCCCCGCGGCCCCCGCGACTTTTACGCCAGCGGCAAGGCCTTCGGCCGTTTTCAGGCGTTGCTGGGCGATTACCCTGCCGATTCCCTTTGCGAGACCATCCCCCACTTTCACGACACCCCTGCGCGGATGAAGCAGCTGCACGATGCCATCGACAAGAATGCGGCAGGCCGACTGGATTCGGTGAAGGACGAGGTGGAATTTGCGTTGGCGCGGGAGGAATCCTCCGCCATCGTGATGGATCTGCAGGCTGAGGGCATTCTCCCCCTGCGGGTAACCCACAACGACACCAAGCTCAACAACGTTTTGCTGGATCCCGAGACCGGCGACGGCGTTTGCGTCATCGATTTGGATACCGTGATGCCCGGTCAGGCAATCTTTGACTTCGGCGACTCCATTCGGTTCGGTGCTTCCACCGCAGCGGAGGACGAAAAGGATCTCTCCAAGGTAGAGATGAGCCTTGAGCTTTTCGAGGCCTACACCAAGGGCTTCTTAGAGGGCTGCAGCAACGTGCTGACCCAAGCCGAGAAGGATCTGCTCCCCACCGGTGCATGGATGATGACCCTGGAATGCGGCATCCGCTTCCTTGCCGATTACCTCAACGGAGACGTTTACTTCAAAACCGAGTATCCCGAGCACAATCTGGATCGGGCGAGAACCCAATTCAAGCTGGTTCGCGAAATGGAAGAAAAGCAGGATCAGATGCAGGCCATCGTTGCCAAGTATTAATTATCAAACAAAGCCACCCCACGGATATTCCGTGGGGTGGCTTTACTTTACATAAAACAGGGTTTGCCCGAAGGCAAACCCTGTTTTTTTAGAGATTATACGCGATCGTTGTAGACGCTGACAATTTCAACATCAGCAAGTACGGGATGTACTCTGAACATGATCATTGCCATCTCACCTCTGCTCAAGGTAGCATAAGGATCGAATGCGCCGGTATCTCTACCGGTCAGGATGCCGGCACGAGATGCCCAATCAACGTAAGGCATACCCCACTCAGCGATGATGGAAGCATCGGTGAAGCTGGAAGCAGGCTTGCCAACAACGCCGGGAATGGTGATGTCGGTATCGCCCTTATAGGCTTCAACGAATCTCATCATGAAGGTGGCCATCTGGATACGGTTGACAGGCTCATCGCCATGGAAGCCACCGTCATCGTAACCGGTAACGATGCCCCACTTGCTCAGCAGTCTTGCGTATCTGGAGTACCACTTACCGCTTACGTCGGTAAGCTCGGTGGTGGGAGTCGGGTTAGCAGCAACCTTGGATTCCTGCTCAGCCAAGAATTCTTCGAATTCAATGTTGCTCATAGCGTTCATATCAGCCTGGCTCAGCATCAGTCTGCCGAGGATGGTAACAGCCTGGCCTCTGGTCATCGTGATACCGCCACCGAAGATGGTCTCGCTGCTGCCATAGGCAGTGGTGCCGGTGATGATGCCGAAGGACTTGCAGTAGACTGCTGCATCATAGAACCATACATTATGGTTGGACAGGTCGGGATAGGGAACGCCTGCATCCAGATCCTCAATCAGCTCAATCTGAGTGTTGCAATCGTAGCAGTAATGCTCGATCCAACCGTTCTCGCCGTTGGCAGTGTGATCGGGTGCATAGTAGCGGATACCAACGTTGGTATGCTCGCCGCCGGCAGTACCGGTCGCGATGGTGTACTCATAATCGCACTTATCGCACTTGTAGGTAGCGGTAGGAGCGGTTACGCAGTCACCGGGAGTGGTGCCGATCTCAGTGAAGCTGCAGGCCTCAACCTTGGTCTCGTCACAGCCATCGATCTGGCAGGTGTAGGTATGAGTTGCAGCTGCGCCCTCGGTACCGTCGGTATGAACGGGCTTGCCCCATACGTGCTCGCAAACAGCATCACCGACGATGGTCAGCTTGGTGATGTCTGCGTGCTTGGTGTAGTCAACGTCGTCGACCCACTCGGAGGTGGCATCCTTGGCCTGACCGTCCTTTGCGAAGTAGATGTCGATTGCGGTCTCGCCGGCAGCGGCATCGTCCAGAACGGTGAAGTTGAGGATCATCATCCGAACCTTATCGGCGGTCTTCGTTACGGGGGAAGCAGATGCCCACATAACACCGATCTCACCGGGTTCGTCGCCGGGATCCTGTTTACGCTCGTTGATAACGTAGTTACTGTTGAAGAAGTAGTTGGTGATGATCTCACCGTCATAATCTACTTCCTTGTATACAACAACGTCCTCGGGCTTCAGGGACAGCACAGCAGGATCGAAGTCGATCAGGATCTGTGCGGTACAGAAGTTATCCGCGTAGTTGTCAATGTATACGGTATACGTTACTTGATCGCCGGCTTTCGCCGTTGTTACACCGTCTGTTGCTTCCACAACCAGCTTGGTAGACAGATCCGCGCTGACCACAGCGAACGAACCAAGCATGGAAAGGAGCATTAACAGAGTTGCAACAAAAGATAACACTCTTTTCATAAAATACCTCCTTAAAGTATTTTTAATAAATGAGGCTGTAAAAAACGGTTGAGTGATGCCGTTTTTTCGCTGCATGCACCCCCTTTTGGGGATGATGGCCCAATTATTTGCTCCCATTATAGCAAACAAGACGAAAAATTAACATCACTTTATGTTGCTTTTTTCCCACATTTTGTGCATTGTTGAATTATTTTTGGTGAAAAAAGAAAAAGATCACGGGAAAATGCATCGTGCATCCCGTGATCCTTTCAATTATGATATATCAGCGATTCAGCTTGATCAGCAGAGCGATGGCATCGGTCAAGCCGACAGAGCCGTTCTGATTCACGTCGGCATTTTGCTCCGCGATCACAACCTTGGTGGGGTTATTGAGATAGTTGAGCAGGCGAACCGCATCCAGCAGGGTTACGTTGCCGTCGCCGTTGACATCGCCGAGAACGACGGCAGACTTTTCAACGGTAACCGTACCGACGGCATCTGCGATGCTGATCTCCTCTTCGGCAACGTTGGCCGCCTTAACGGTCTTAACGGTGATCTCATAATTACCCGCCTCGGCGGCATCCAAAACGGTAAAGGTGAGAACCGCAACGTTACCTGCGGCGGTAACGTTCTTGGTATTGACCACCGAAATGCGGAACGGATCAGAGCCGATCGTGGATTCATCCACACCGACAAAGGTGCTGAACAGGTTGCCGTTCTCTGCCGCCTTCAGGGCCAGCGCCTCGTTATCATAGGTAATCTCAAAGGTTGCACCCATCACACCCGAGCCTGCAGGCAGGGAAAGGTTCACCTTAACCTCTCCGCCGATCTCTGCGGCAGAAACAGGGGCTACGGTAAGCGCCACCGCGGCACTTGCACCGACAGCAAGCATCGAAAGCATCATAACAACTGCGGCGATCAGCGCCGTCCATTTCATTCTTCTCATATCCTGAATCTCCTTAAAACAACAAACTTCTTTTTTATTCTAACACGGTTTTTGCGAAAAATAAAGACTTTTTTTATTTGGTAGGCATCCAAGCCGCCATTTTGGAGGTTTCGTCAAGGGTTTTTCCTGCAGAAGCATAGTCTACCAAGATCCGCTCGCCGCCATCCTTGAGCCCGATGGCGATCGCCAGCTCGGCGGGGAAGGGCAGGGTTGCGGGATCGATCAGCCGCGCCGTTCCGTCGGGCGCGATGGGTGCGGCGGGATCATAGCCCAGGCGGGCATCCGCCGCCAGCACCAGCGGACCGCGGGTGATCGCGACCTGATCCATATGACCCTCCTGCTCCTTAAAGGAGATGGGGTAGATCTTATCCTCTTTCCAATGCACATCGGTATTAACGGTGATCTCTCCAAAGGGTTCGGGCTTCAAGAACTCTACTTCCATCGCCAGCTCCAGCGTAACGGTATCGCCCGCCTTCCAAGCACGGCTTAAGGTCAGCCAGCCCGCCTCGGCGGGAGCGCTCTTGCCGTTGACGGCAACGGTGGCCTTTTTGCACCATGCAGGAATGCGCAACGTCAGATCAAATTGCTCCTCCTCGGCGGGATTGACGGTGATCTGAATCTTGCCGTCCGCGGGATAGCCCGTTTCCAGCTTCAACTCCAACGCTTCGCCCGCGGGGGTCTTGGTTTGCAACGCGCCGGGGAAATAGAAGGCCAGCGCAACCCCGTCCTTGCTCCAAAGGGCGGCCGTTTTATGCATCACACCCTGACCTGCCGCACCGATGCAGGCACAGCAGCCGTAGTAGTGACCGTCCCGCATCTGCTGCAGGCCGCCCACATAAGCGCCGCGGGTTCCGGGGCGCAGGGGGCTGTAGCTATCGAAATGGAGATATTCCAAAATCGGCTCCCGATCAAACTTACCCTGCTCATACCGCACGGGGGTATGCTGATCGACGCGCTTTTCAAAGTTGACGGCGCCGAGATAGGCATTATAATAGGCCTGCTCCATGCAGTCGGCAAAGGCAACCTCGCCGCTCACCAGCAAAAGCTGGGCGCAGAACTTCATCCAGGTAACGGTTACGCAGGTCTCCTGCATCAGGCCGTTGGCATTGAGATCGCATTGGCGCACCTTGGTGTAGTCCATCAGCTCGTGGGTACAGCCCGCCGAGCCGATGATGGAGATCTCCGTCTCCGCCACCCGCCGACCGTAGTTGAGGATGGCGGTCTTATACTTTTCAATGCCCGTCAGCCGATAGTATTCCAAAACACCCTCGAAGAAGGACATCATCTCATAGGCCTTGGTGACGGGATACTGATAGGGCATCAGTTGATCCTCGCAGGCCATATCCACCAGATTGCCGAACTCCGTTCCGCCGCACTCTATTATATAGGTAGCAAATTCGAAATATCGCTCATCGCCCGTGAGGCTGTACAGCCGAACGACCGGCTCCAAAATGGTGGAGGAATTGAGGCCGCGCCAGGTCTGGGAGGTGCGATAGATGCTCAATTTGCCCTCCTCGGGCCCGACCTTGCTCATAATGTAGTCGACCTGACCGCGCATTGAATCAATAATGCGCGCGTTCAGCGCCTCGTCGTCGTTGATCTCCATGAAATACTGCATGCCCAGCAAAACATACTTGCGGCACCACATATCCCAGCCGAACAATTCCTTTTCGGCAGTGAAGGAAGCGATACGGCCCTGCTCATCTTGGGTGGTCATCATATCCTCCACCGTATCCCGCAGCACCTGATACAACGCTTCATCGCGGGTATAGGAATAAACGAAGCAGGCACCCCGCATCATCTTGCCCCAATACTCCCCGCGCCAAGCGCCCTTTTCGCTGTCGTCACCGAGGCGGAACTGCTCCACAAAGCGTTTCCAGAGGGTAACGTTCATCACCTGCTCGTCGTGGATGAACTCGGCGGCCCGCTCAAAGGCACCGGTATAGGCGGCGCGCAGGTCGAAGTCCATCAGCAGGCGGTCGGTTTTTAAACGGTTATAATTAGCTGTTCCCTTTTGATATTGATCCATTTCAAATACCTCAATCCAAAATCAAACGAATGTCTGCGCCCAGCGCCGCAAACTTTTCCACAATCCGCTCATAGCCGCGGCGGATATGGTCAATTTCCTCAATGGTGGTAGTGCCCTTGGCCATCAGCCCTGCGATAACCATTGCGGCACCTGCCCGCAGATCGCAGGCCCGTACCGGCGCACCCAACAGCGAATGCCCGCCCTCAACGGTGGCGATCTTGCCCGCCACCGAGATCTGCGCACCCATACGGATCAGCTCCTCGGTATACTTAAAGCGGCTGTCCCAAACGCCCTCGTTGATCTTGCTGACCCCCTCGGCCCGCAGCATCACCGTTGCCATCTGGGGCTGCATATCGGTGGGGAAGCCGGGATAGGGCATGGTTTTGATGTTGGTTTTCTTAAGGGGAGCGGTGGCGTCGATCAGAATACTGTCGTCGTATTCCTCCACAACGACCCCCATCTCCTCCAGCTTATTGGTGATACATTCCATATGCTTGGGGATGACGTTCTTGACCAGAACCCGCCCGCCGGTGGCGGCGGCCGCGGCCATATAGGTACCTGCCTCGATCTGGTCGGGGATCACGGCATAGCTGCCGCCGCCCAGCTCCGAAACACCCTGCACCTTAATAACGTCGGTGCCTGCGCCGCGGATGTTGGCGCCCATCGAGGTGAG
>JAFQKO010000095.1 GCA_017396865.1 Clostridia bacterium
CCGCTCTTTTTAAAATCTTCGACCTCAAAGCGAGGAAATTACGAGGGATTTTTGCTCAATTTAGGCGAAGCAAGGCTGTCGCCTTGCAAGAATAAATTGGGTGAAAAGCACCGAAATTTGCCGCTTTGAGGCGGGTTCGGGGTTAACTGCTCACCCTAAGAAGAAATAGATTGAACCATCTCGTTTTGGTCCAGGAACCGAAGGGCACGTTCAAACTCAATTTCCCGCCGCATCCGCACCTGCAGCCGCAGGGTAACCGTGCCGTCGTCGTTGCGGATGAATTCCGATTGGCAAACGTGGATGCCATAGCGCTTGCGCTTTTCCTCCAGCTTATCCACGATCGCCGTATCGGGCAGATAGGTAACCTCCAGCGTTTGATAGAGGTAGGCGTTCTCGCCCAGATTAAACCGCCGAAGAACGAGCTGAACAGCCAGCAAAAACAGCGTGGTAAAGACCGCCTCACCCAGCAGCCCGCAGCCGCAGGCCATGCCGATGGCGCATACGCCCCAGATGTAGCAGGCGCAGGTTAAGCCCCTCAAGCCGTTGCCTTTTCGCTTATAGACGATACCCGCGCATAAAAAGCCGATGCCGTTGACCATCTGATGGGCGATCATGCTGTTGTCGGTACCGCCGCTCTCCGGCGCTTCGGCCAGATCACAAAAGCCGTATTTGGAGATAAACATTAAAAGGGCTGCGGCGGCGGCAATGATCGAATAGGTACGAATGCCCGCATTTTTGGCGTGCAGCGTGCGCTCCAAGCCAATCAGCCCGCCACACAGCACCGAGATCACCAAGCGGACGCAAAGAAGCCCGCCGGCTGTTTCAAAAAAGCCTTCCAAATCGCCTCAACCCCTTTCTTCTTTTCTTAAATATTAATTTTATCATATAAACCATATTCTGTCAAATCAAAAAAACAAGGAGAAAGAGCAAATTCCTCTTTCTCCTTATAGTTTTAAATATTAGTACAAGCCTGACAAGCCTGATCGTTTTTAAATTTTTCTGCGGTCGGCACCTTTTTTTATTGAATTTTCGGTGCTTTCTCCAGCAACACCCGCTCAGCCTCGGGGCTCCAGCGGCCGCCGTTGGCCTCCACCAGAGCGGCAAGCTCAGCATAGAGGGGATCGGTTTTGCCCAGCTCGGGCAGATCGGCCAAAGCGATGCAGGGAATATCCAGCTCATTATAGCAGACCTTCTTAGCGCCGTTGGGGGTACCCATCCCGAAGATGGCATCGGGGACGGCCTTGAGGCCCATGATATGGGAGATCATGCCGGAGGGATCGAGGGTGCCGTCCTCCATCAGGTGAATGACGTCGACGGTATCCTCGGGGATACTGCCGGCAGTGCCCAGCAGGTGGATACCCTCATAATGAACACGGTAGAGATTGATGGCGCCGGGCATATTATGGATAGCGGGGCCGGCAAAGAAATTGAGGCAGCCATCCTCCCGCAGCAGCTCCTCGGCCTGGGTGACCAGCGCGGGAACGGGAACCATCACGAAGGCATCGTCGAAGCCCTCGCCGCCGATGACAGCCTTCAGCTCATTGACAGGATCCTTCATCTCGGAGGTATTGACGAAATAAAGCTCTGCGCCCTTTTCCTTGGCTCTTGCGGGAGAGCACATTTTCTCGGCATAATCGAGGCGATCCTGATTCAGATCGGTGACGACGATCTTGCCGCACTTCCCATAGGAAACAGCCAGCTCCGCCGCTGCCAGACCCATGGGGCCTGCGCCGCCGAGGATGATGCAGTTGCCGCCCTCGAGACAGCCGTCGGTACGCTTATAGCAGGTATAATCGGTATGATACATTCCCTTGAAGGCACGCAGCACGCAGCCGATGGACTCCACCAGCGAGCCCTTATAATAGGCATCCGCCTCATAGGGGACCATGCAGCCCTTTTCCAGCACGATCTCGGGTACGATGGCAAAGAGGGAATTTCCGCCGATCCAGCGGAAGGAATAGCCGGGATCGTGGCCGTCGGCCGTTTTCAAGGCAGGCTGGATAACCACCTTCTGCCCCACCTTCCACTGATCCTTCAAATTCTCGCCGATGGCCAGCAGCTCACCGCACATCTCATGGCCGACGATGATGGGATTTTCGGCAATATCCTCGGGAACGCGCTTATGAGCCGTGCCCTGGATAACAGCCTTATAAGTCGAAGCGCAGACCGTATCGGAAACGACCCGCATCAGGCATTCGCCCGGCCCGATCTCGGGCAACTCAAAGGTATCAACGGAAAGGGTGCTTGCGCCACTCAGGCGAACTGCTGTTGTTTTCATGACGATATCTCCTTGATTTCTTGTTTTTTCTATGATACAATCATATCAAACAAATCAAAGTTCGTCAATAGAACGTTCAAAAAATGAGGAATGATCAAAAAAGAACGCTTTTTCGATCATTTTCGATCAAGGAGGGTCATCATGTTAATTGCAGAACGGCAGCAAAAGATCCTGCAGCTGGTAGAGCGGCAGGGTGGCGCCACGGTGGAGGAGCTGGTGCAGGCGCTCTATGCCAGCGCACCCACCATCCGCCGCGACCTGACGGCCATGGAGAAGATGGGGCTGCTCCAAAAGGTATACGGCGGCGCCCTGCCGCTGACCGCCGCCAATCGGGAGATCCCGCTGACGGTGCGGGAGCAGAGCCAGAGCAGCGCCAAGGATCGGATGGCCGAGCGGGCGGCCGCCCACGTGCGCGACGGCATGGTGATCCTGATGGACGGCTCCTCCAGCGTCAATCGGATCGTGAAATATCTGGAGGGCTTTAAGGACCTGATCGTTGTGACCAGCGGCGCCAAAACCGCCGTAGACTTAGCGGAGCGCAACATCACCACCCTTTGCACCGGCGGTGAGCTGCTCAACCACTCCCTCTCCTACGTGGGGCATCATGCGGAGGAGTTCGTTCGGCGGATCAATGCCGATCTGCTCTTTTTCTCCTGCCACGGCATCAACGAGGAGGGGCTGCTAACCGACCTTGCCACCGAGGAGGTGCACCTGCGGCAAACGATGCTGCGGCAGGCCCGCAAAAGGATCCTGCTCTGCGACCGCAGTAAATACAACAAAACCTACTTCTACACCCTCTGCCATCGGGATGAGGTGGACCTGATCATCACCGAATAATCCCTTTTACGGCAAATATCACCATTTCTACCATCTAATTTTTTAAGATTTTATTCATCCTTTTTATTTTTCATGTTGAGATTATCGACAAAATATGATATAATGATCGTACCTATGCCGAGACTTATTTGAAGGAATGCTATATACTATGAAAAAATTCATCTTGAATATCCTGCCGGGCTATGCCTGGTTTCCCATCGGCGCAGTATTATTCTTGAATTTCTTCACCTATCTGGTGCCGCGTTCTCTTTACGGCAGCGGTTATCCCTTCCCCTTTGTGGATATCTCCACGCCGCTGGATGAGATGCTGCCCTTTGTACCTGCGTTTATGAGCGTATATCTGCTCTGCTATGCGCAATGGGTGCTGGGCTTTATCATGGTAGGGCGGGAAGGCAAAGAATTTTGCTATCGCCATTTTACTGCCGAGATGATCGCCAAATCGATCTGCCTGATCTTCTTTGTTTTCATGCCCACCTGCATGGTGCGGCCGGAGATCAGCGGCAACGGCTTTTGGGAGGAGATCACCCGAACGGTTTATGAAACCGACGCTGCCAACAACCTTTTCCCCTCCATCCATTGTCTGGAGAGCTGGTATTTATTCCGCGTGGCCACCCGCATGAAGCGTCCGGGGAAATGGCACGTGATCTTCCACCTGGTTTTCTCCCTGCTGGTGTTTGCATCGGTGGTGCTGGTGAAGCAGCATCTGGTGCTGGATATCCTCGGCGGCATCGCCGCGGTGGAGATCGGCCTGCTTTGCAGCAAGAAGATCAGCTTCGGCCGATTCTTTGAGGGCGTTAATCAGTTCTTTATTCGTACCTTCAACAAAATTTTCAAAACAAGGAGTAAAACATGACGGAGCACACCCAAGCAGCTGCGCCCGACAATAAGAACGGCGCACCGCCCGAGGAGCACCATGGCGGCTTTAATCTCAAAAAAAAGCTGATCTGGATGGTTTTGTTCGTTGTGATCGCGGCCATGAGTATCTGGGCCGTTGTTTCGATGAACGAGGACTTCTCCTTCGCTTATATTTTAAAATTCTTTCGGGAAGCCAACCCCTATTGGTTAATCGGTGCCCTGCTGGGCACGCTGGGCTTCATCTTCTTTGAAGGCTGTGCTCTTTGGCGGATCGGGCGGGCCTTTGGCTATAAGACCAAATTCCGCAACGGCTTCTTCTATTCCTCGGCAGATATCTACTTCTCCGCCATCACCCCCTCCGCCACCGGCGGCCAGCCTGCCAGCGCCTACTTCATGGTGCGGGACGGCCTTTCGGGAATGTTCTCAACGGTGGCGCTGCTTTCCAACCTGGTGATGTATACCCTTTCCGGTATCATCCTTGGGCTGATCTGCCTCCCCTTCCACCTGGACATGCTGGCAGATTTCAATTTCTTTGCCATCCTGCTGATCATTGTGGGTCTGCTGGTGCAGATCGGATTGATGATCTTCTTCATTCTGCTGCTGACCAAAAAGAACCTGCTGCATCGCATCTGCGATTGGTTCCTGCGGGTGATAATCCGCCTCAAGATGGTCAAGCGTGCCAAGAAATGGCAGAAAAAGATGGATAAATGGATGAACGACTACGAGCACTTCTCATCCATGATGCAGGGCAAGCGTAAGGAGCTGCTGCTCATGCTGCTCTTCAACCTGCTGCAAAAATTCTCCCAAACCATGGTTTCCGTATGTATCTTCATGGCGGCGGGCGGAAGCGGCAGCCTGATGTTTGATATCTTCACCGTTCAGGTCTTCGTTGTGCTCGGTGCCACGGTGGTACCCATCCCCGGCGGCATGGGCGTAAGCGACTTTATTCTGGCAGACGGACTGCGCGCTGCAGGGGCGGCAAATGCCTCCTCTTTGGGGTTAATCAGCCGCGCATTCTCATTCTATCTCACTGTATTTATCTGCGGTATTGCCTTTGTGGTAAAATACTGCCTTTTGCACCGAAAAGGAGGACGTAACAAATGATCGGCGTATATGACTATACCGTAATTCTGACCTATCTCTCCCTGCTCTCCGCAGGCACCGGCATTGTGGTTTCGCTGAGCGGAACCGGCCATCCCTATATGGGCATCTTCTTCCTGCTCTTCTGCGGGCTTTGCGATGCCTTCGACGGCAAGGTGGCCCGCACCAAAAAGAACCGCACCGAAATGGAGCGGAATTTCGGTATCCAAGTGGACTCCCTTTCCGACGTGATCGCCTTCGGCGTGCTGCCCGCCTGCATCGGTGCGGCCATGCTGCGGGTTTCCCCCTGGTTCAACTGCTTCCTTGCCAAGAACGTTTGGTATGAAAAGGTGATCGTTGGCCTGCTCTTCGGCATCCTGATCCTCTATATTCTGGCGGCCATGATCCGCTTGGCCTACTTCAACGTGATGGAGGAGGAGCGCACCAAGACCGAAACCGAGCCCATCAAGTATTACACCGGCGTTCCCGTTACCACCGCTGCGCTGATCTTCCCCTCCTTTGCGCTGCTGCACTACCTGCTGAAGGGCATCTGCGACATCACCTGGATGTACTTTGCCATCGCGCTGATCACCGGCTTCCTCTTCCTCTCCAAGCTGCAGATCAAAAAGGCGGGCTTGGGCGGCATTCTGATCATGATCGGAATCGGCTTGGCCGAATCGGTTGCCCTGATCATCCTGCAGATTCTGAAATAATGAGCAAACAAAATACGGCAAAAAAAGAAAGCGCATCCTTGCGCTTTCTTTATCATACAGCCCTTGGTCGGCTGCTGCTGCGGCCGCTGATCGGGCGGGGCTTTTCCAAGCTGGGCGGTGCCTTTATGAGCTCCCGCCTCTCCAAGCCGCTGATCAAGCGCTTTGTGCGCAGCAACAACATCGATCTTTCGGAATACCATGCAGAGAGCTTCCGCTGCTTCAACGACTGCTTCACCCGCAAGATCCGTGAGGGATACCGTCCCATCGACCAAGGAACGGCGCTGATCGCACCGAGCGATGCCTTTCTGAGCGCCTATCCCATCACCGACCATGCGGTATTCCCCATCAAGCAGAGCAGCTATACCGTTTCCGACCTGCTGGGCAACGACCCCGCCGCCGAAAAATTCAACGGCGGTACCTGCCTGGTTTTTCGGCTCTGTGTGCACCATTATCATCGCTATTGCTACGTTGATAACGGCACCAAGGGCGAAAACGTATTCCTCCCCGGCAAGCTCCATACAGTGCGGCCCATTGCGCTGGCCCACTGCCCGGTATTCACCCGGAACTGCCGTGAATACACCCTGATGGAAACCGAACGCTACGGCACCGTTGCCCAGATCGAGGTGGGTGCCATGCTGGTGGGCAAAATCCAAAACCACCACGGCGCGGGCCCCATCCGCAAGGGCGAGGAAAAGGGAATGTTCCTCTACGGCGGCAGTACCGTTGTTCTGCTGCTGCAAAAGGGCGCAGTCGAGCTGCCCGAGGCCCTCTTCAAGGCCACCGAGGCAGGGCTGGAGATCCCCGTTACCTACGGCGCCACCGTTGAAAGCGCCGTTGCTCAATTTAATGCATAAAAAAATGCCTTGGGCGTTAGCCGGAGGTGGCAAAGGACAGTCGAGGTATGTAAGATACGGTGTAGCCGATTAAGGCTACGCCGTATTTCTCTTTTATGCCGCACTTGGCGGATTCTTGCGAATTTCTGCATCGGGAATTTCAAGAATACCCACGCCGATAAAGTGTACCTTGATTGGAACGTGCTTTTTGCCGTTCTCGTCTTTTGTGCTGTCAAAGACTTCAATCTTTGTTATGAGCCGATTGACGAGTTCGGGTGGTCTATAGTTTTGTTGCAAAAATCATAGGCTTCTTTAATTTGTTCGTTTTCAGGTTCGTTCTCTAAAAGAGTACGAAGTTTTTCGAGTGTTGCTTCCGATACCTGTTCGGGACATAGATATAAACCTTTATATTACCTCTTTCAAAATTCTAATATATGAACGGTCGAATAGCTGTTATCAGCTTTCGGCTGTTGTTACTGTTGTTAATTTGTTGATTTAAAAAATTTCTTTCGGTATTTTTTCAAAAATCCCTGCAGTTGCTTTTTATGACTGCATAGCTTTTCCTTACAGTTAGCACAATCAAGGCAGGCGTTTGTTTCGGTAGAAAAGCGTTCGGGATAACGTTTATATGTTATTTCCCAACGCAGCATAAGAGCAACAGCACATCCGAGCAAGCTTCAAACAATTTTCTGCCCCGGTTGCTTCTAATTTTGTAATAAAATCGTTCAAATTTCTCATTGACGCACCCGTTAAGTTGGCGCTATTTATCTCGAACATATTTACAGATGGCAAATTAACCGTAACCGAACCTTCCTTATTATTTTCTAATTTATCTTGTTCCCTCTGTTTTTCTGCCGCCACAACTTTTTCTGTATCAACCTTTGATTGTGGTTCCAATTTATTTGAAGTCGGATTGTATGTCAAATCATTCGATACATAGGTATTCTTTTCACATTTCGGATATGTACCGGTAGTACCTTCTGGACAAGTTATGATCGGTGTAGGCAAATTCGAAACGTTCGTTGCCAAATCAGAAACCGGCTGGTACTTCTTGGCGATTTGTTCATCAGATTCTGTTTTTTTATCTTTGTCTTTCTTATCACGATTTATAATCAAATTTCCAACCAAAGACCCGGCGGCACCAACCGCGGCCGTTATCATACCAGTTTTCTTTTTCTTGGCGGCGGCGTCTTTTTGTTCTTGCCATTTTTTCGCATCTTCACCATTTGGGTCAGATAACGCACGCGCCAATGACGTGTACATCCCGGTTGTTTTCCCAGTATGAACATCATCATACAATCCAGATGTTGCACCATCCAAGATGGCCTCAGCCTCCATACCGGGGCGCATATCAAGTGCCGCCTTGCGGATTTTTAAATCGTTCGCCAAATTTACATATTCGGTGTACAATGGCAACAAATCACCCGCCCCAGGCAATTCAATCGCCATTTCACCACCCTTGTGGCTAAGCCCACCGTAATTACAACGGAATGTTGCCAGATAAGCCTTCATTTGGTTTTCAGCATCTTCGTCGGCATTTTGTTCCGCCATACCCGACATCATCTGCATTGCGCCAATACCAGTCGCGCCGATACCCGCCGCCCCAAGTAATCTATTCGCGGTTGAATTTTCTTTTTCGTGTGCGGCATCAGATTCCGCCTGTAATTCGTCAATCTTTGCCTGGGATTCTTCTTCGTTCAGACCAGAATCAGTCGTTTTTTCTTTTTCTGGTTCAGGTTCGGATTTAGTTTCTTCTGGTTCTGTTTTGGATTCATTATTGCTTTCATCGGTACTATTTCCACCTGTTGATGTTCCGCCACCCCCTGCACCATTGCCAGAAGAAGCATTCGTACTTTCGCTACCATTGGGTGTTTCATCAGAACCACTTGTTTCTTCGCCTTTTCCTCCCTCGGGTTTTGATTCACCACCTTGATTTTCATTTGTGGTAGTGGATGTTGTTGTCGCGGTTACTGCTTCCGTTGTTTTGTTTCCTTCTTTTAAGTCTACGGCAGCGGCAGAAGA
>JAFQKO010000096.1 GCA_017396865.1 Clostridia bacterium
ACGCAGTAGTAAACACCGTTGATGCAGGTAACGGCGGGGTCGCGGAAATCAGGCCCGCCGTCGGCAGGAAAGTGGGGGATCACGGGGTTGCCTGCGTATTTTTCAAAGTGAATGCCGTCGGTGGAATAGGCCACGCTGACCGTTTGGGTCTTGTGCTCGGCATCAAGGATCGAGGCATAAAAGAGGTAAAGGGTATCGTCTTTAACGATCGCCGTGCCCGACCAACAGCCGTTTCGGTCGTAGGGCTGATCGGGATAGAGGGCAACGGGCAGCTCCTCCCAGTGCAGAAAATCTTGGGTGCGGGCGTGCCCCCAATGCATCGGTTGCTTCCAGGGCAGCTCATAGTCGGGTGCGTGCTGATAAAAGACGTGATACCAGCCTTGGAAATAAACCAAACCGTTGGGGTCGTTGACCCAGCCTTTGGCGGTCTGATAATGGTATTGAAGCTTTTGGGTATAATCCACTCCGATCGCCTCCTTTAGTGCAGTATAGCATGATACTTTCGTATTTGCAAGCAAAAAAACGTATCCTTTCGGATACGTTTTTGCATTATGCTTCGGTGGGAAATTGCCGCTTCCAGGGCTTTGCACAGATCAGGCAGATCAGCGCGCCGCAAAGGGCGATTGCAAGCCAGATCAAAAGGGTATAGCTCCAGCCGAGCTGCTTGGAGAGCAGCGCCACGCCGTAGGTGGAAAGGGCGCTGCCGACGTAGGTGCAGGAATTGAGCACGCCCGATGCGGTGGAAATGATGCCGTATTTGGCAAAGAAGGGCGGGATCATGCAGATCAGGATCAGGTTAACGCCGTGCATACAGCCGGTCAGCATGGCAGAAAAAACAACCGAGAAGATCGGATGTACGCCGTTGAGCAGGCAAAGACCGCCCGCTGCCAGCGCACCTGCGCCGAAAAAGACGCCTGCGCAGATCATGGGGTTGGTAAATACCTTCATGTAAAGGCGGGTGCCGATCTGGAAGCAAAGGATGCCGAAGAGCGGCAAAACCACACCGGTCAGGATGGAGATGCTGCTCCCTAAATCGTAGGTTTCGGAAACGAGGGTGGGCATCCAGGTGGTCACGCCGTCCCGCAGCATACCCTGCAGGATAATTGCCAGCATCACAAAGAGCATCAGGGGTGTAAAGAGCGCCGCCGCACTTTTCTTGGGGGCTGTGGTAGCTGCGGTATCCTTCGGCTGCTCAGCCTTGGGCAGCTCATAGGAAAACCTGTTCCAGATCCCGATCATTACAACGCCGCAGCCTGCAGATGCGAAGAATACCGCCTTCCAGCCGAGGGTGGTGATCAGCAACGGTGCGGTCAGATAAACAACGATGGTACCGATGCTGCTGCCCCAGGAGATCTTTGCGGAGGCACGCTTATAGTCGGTGGTGGTCAGAAGGGTGGTCAGAATGCGCACCATCGGCGGCCAAAGGAAGCTTTGGGCAAAGCCGTTTACGCACCATGCTCCCGCCATCTGATAGGGGTTTTGGCAGAAGGGAATCAAAAGGTTCATCAATACCGAAACGCAAAGGCCGATGGTCACCAGCTTTTTGGGCGAAAAATGATCGCCGATCAGCCCGCTGATAATCTGCCCCACACCGTAGGTGATGAAGCTGCCGGTTACCGCCAGCGAAAGCAACGCCTCGGTATGGCCGGTCGATTCGATCAGCTCTTCAATGATGGCGCCGTAGTTGATGCGGGTGATATAGCTCACCATGTAGGTGGCGGCAAATAAAATGACAAGCCGAGTAACCTGCTTGCCCTGTAATTTGTTCATGGAAAAAAGCCTCCGAAGAAAATTTCGACAACATCATAGCATAATCAAAGCAATTTGTAAAGAAAAATTCTTGACATATCTTATTATTTTATTGATAATAGAGGTTAGAAAGAAAAGGGAGGAAGAAACCTTGATTTATCATCCGTTTCAAGACTGTAACGTATCGGCGCTGGGGCTGGGGTGTATGCGCCTGCCCACTGTCGGAGATCAGATCGATACCGAGGCTGCGGCCAAGATGGTCGAGGAAGCGCTGGCCGAGGGTGTGAATTATTTTGATACCGCATGGGTCTACCATGGCGGTACCTCAGAGAGCGTGATGGGCAGCCTGCTGAGCCGCTATCCGCGCGAAAGCTATTATCTGGCCACCAAGTTTCCCGGCTTTAATAATGAGAACATGGAGCGGGCGGCCGAGATTTTTGAGGAGCAGCTGCGCCGCTGCCAAACCGATTATTTTGATTTTTACCTCTTCCATAATCTCAATGAGAAAAATGCGGATGCCTACCTGAGCGAAAAATACGGCATTCTGCCTTATCTGCTGGAGCAAAAGAAGCGGGGCAGAATTCGCCATCTGGGCGTATCGGTTCACGCAAAATTGGAAACGCTGGTTCATTTTTTGGACGCCTGCAACGGTGCGATCGAGTTCTGCCAGATCCAGCTCAACTGGCTGGATTATGATTATCAGGACGCCAAGGCCAAGGTGGCGCTGCTCAATGAGCGGGGCATTCCCATCTGGGTAATGGAGCCGGTGCGGGGCGGCGCTCTTTGTAAGCTGGCGCCCAAATTCGAGCAACGCCTGCGTGGGCTTGCGCCCGAACGGAGCATGGCCGAATGGGGCTTCCGCTACCTGCAGGGGATCGAGGGCGTTACCGTTACCCTCTCGGGAATGTCCAATCCGGAGCAGTTGCGGGAGAATATGGCCATCTTTTCCGAAAAGAAGCCGCTCACCGAGGCGGAAACGGCGGTTCTTTATGAGATCGCCCATGAGATGACCCACGGCAACACCTTGCCCTGCACGGCCTGCCGCTATTGTGTGGACGATTGCCCGCAGGGGCTGGATATTCCGTATCTGATCAGCCTTTATAACGCCGCCTCTTATACCAAGGGTGGGTATATCGCACCCGAGGAAACTGACGCGCTGGCCGAGGAAAAGCGTCCTTCTGCCTGTATTGGCTGCCGCGCCTGTGAAGCCCTCTGCCCGCAGGGGATCGAGATCAGCAAAATGATGGAGGATTTCACCTCTCGTATGAAATAAAAAAGACCCGATAGGGTCTTTTTTATTTCATTCTTTGCGTTCGTATTCGTTTTCGCGAATGCCGGGATACTTCTCGTCCAGGTATTCCTCCCGATAGGGGTTTACGCCCGTTGGCAAGCGCTCCGGTTGGTTGGAAAGCAGCCAGGAGGGCTTCTTATAGAATTGGTTATGGAATTTATTTTCGATCCGCCCCGTCTTTTCCAGCGCGTTCATGCAGGCACGGATACAGCCCCGTGCACCGCAGATGGCAAAATAGCCGGTATGGTTCAAAATGTAGTCGTAGTATTCCATGACCTTGTTGGTGTCGGGCTTGCGTCCCCATTTTGCGCCCGCCAGAGAATAGCAGAGGATGTAGGCTTCCTCTTCGGTCATTTCGCTGTTGCGAACATCGAAGGCCATGTTGGGGAATTCCTTTTTATGGAAGGGGGAGCATTCGTTGTTGAAGCCGTGGTGGGAGAGGGTGCAGCGTCCCATATGCACGTCGCCGTACCAGATCTTCTTTTCGCCGAAATCCACCTCCAGCCGCTTGCGCTCGTCCTTCACGCTCGGAACGGCGTTGCCGGGGCAGGCCTTGGCGCAGGCACCGCAATGGATGCAGATATCGCCGGTATCGAGGATGGGATCGGGCTCCAGCTCGCAGTCGGTGAAGATCAGCCCCAAGCGCACGCGCGGACCGAACTTCTTGGTCAGAAAGACCTTGGAAAAGCCCATCTCGCCCAGACCGCAGCCCGCCGCGATCACCCGTACGCTGCAAACGACGTCGGCAGGTACCTTGCCCTCGGCTACCGGCTCGCGGGTGGTGCCGTTGCCCTCGGGAACAGCGGGATAGTGGGCAACCGCCTCCCAGCCGTGATCCTCAATAAAGCAGCATAATTCATAGCTCTTGCGGGGGCGGAACAGGGAGTTCAATTTGTTGTAGGAATAAAAGGTATAGTTGTGCCAATGGGTACCTTCCTCGATGCCGCGATAGGTGCCGCGGGGGATGCGCATGGCAACGGCGATCACCGATTTTGCTTCGGGGAAATAGGTCAGCGGCGACATCAGGGTCGGCGCGCCCTTGAAGCGGTCGATGTTGCCGATGGCGATGCAGTCGAGCCCGATCTCCTTGGCTTTATCTTTGATCATTTGAGACGTTAATTTCATTGCTGATTCCCTCTGTTTCCGCTGGCCGAAAAGGCACCGCCCAAAACGTTTGCCGCGTCGCGATTCTCGCCGCTGTCCTTGCCGCCGATCGCCCAGGGAACGCTCTTGCGGAATTCGGTCTCAAAGAGGTTGCCTACCCGCTTTTTCTGCTCTAAGCAAACCACGCAGGAACGGTTGCAAAGGGCGGCGATCCGATCGGGCTTTGCGTGGTCGGAGAAGCGGTTCTTCACCGCACCGTTACGGCATTCGCGACATTTGTTGTAGTCGATCTTGGCGACCTTCATTTCCTTACCGCAGATGTTTACGAGTTCAAATTCGGTCTTGCTGATGGCACCCAGCGGGCAGGCATCGGCGCAGGCCATGCAGCCGTCGCAAACGTTGCTCTCCAAAAGGGGAGTGGCTTCCAGCTCGGCATCGGTGATGATCATATGGAAGCGCTGGCGGGAGCCGAACTTTTCGGAGAAGGGCAGGCCATTATAGGAAAGGGTGCAAAGCCCGCAGGCTACCGCCGCATAATCGAAGTCGGGGAAAACGTTGGGCGCAGGGCGGCCGTTGCCGACTGAGATGCCGGTAGGGGCAAGCTCGCTGGGG
>JAFQKO010000013.1 GCA_017396865.1 Clostridia bacterium
CACCCCTATATCGAAAAATACAACAGCGGACGCGGCATCATCTGCGTCGGCCAAGGCCCTTGGGAGCTGCCCGAAACCAGCGTGCGGCTCAAGGAGCTGTTTGAGCAGAAGGGCATCAATATCTGGGTCGATCTCTGGGGCCACGACGTCAACCACGATTGGCCCTGGTGGCATAAGCAGGTTGAATACTTTGTACCGATCATGTTAGGAGAATGAGAGTATGAAAAATATTGTATTTATTTCCCCCAATTTCCCTACCAACTATTGGATGTTCTGCCGCGAGCTGAAGAATAACGGCATGAACGTGTTGGGCGTCGGCGATCAGCCCTATGAGGAGCTGCGCCCCGAGCTGAAGGAGAGCCTCACCGAGTATTTCAAGGTGGATAGCCTGGAATATTATGAGTCGGTTTACCGCGCGGTCGCTTATTTTGCGTTCCGCTACGGCAAGATCGATTGGCTGGAGTCCAATAATGAATACTGGCTGGAGCAGGATGCCCGCCTCCGCACCGATTTCAATATCGAAAGCGGCTTCAAGACCCCCGATATGGAGCGGATCAAGCATAAGTCCAAGATGAAGGCCTATTATGAAAAGGCAGGGATCCCCGTTGCCCGCTATCATATGGTAGACGATCTGGAAGGCTGCCGTAAGTTTTTGAAGAAGGTGGGCTATCCCGTGGTCGTTAAGCCCGATAACGGTGTCGGTGCGGCGGCTACCTATAAGCTGAAGAATGACGAGGAGCTTGTCGCCTTTATCGAAAGCTACCCAAAGGACGTTCCCTATATTATGGAGGAGTTTATCTTTGCCGAGGTCAATTCCTACGATGCCATCATCGACCAAAACGGCAAGCCCATCTTTGAGACCGGCAACGTGACCCCCGATTCCATCATGGATATCGTCAATAATCAGGATAACAGCTGCTATTATATCCTGAAGAGTCTGCCCGCCGATACCCGCAAGGCAGGTCGCGCCGCCGTTAAGAGCTTCGGCGTTAAGAGCCGCTTCGTTCATTTTGAGTTCTTCCGCTTAACGCAGGATCAGGCGATCGGCAAGAAGGGCGACGTGGTGGCGCTGGAGGTCAATATGCGCCCCTGCGGCGGCTTTACGCCCGATATGATCAATTTCGCCCATTCCACCAACGTCTATAAGATCTGGGCGGATATGATTGCCTTCGGCGAATCGAGAATGCCTGTCGGAGAGCACGCCTACTGCGCCTTTGCAGGCCGCCGCGACGGCAAGAATTTCATCCTCTCCCATGAGGAAATGATGGAAAAATACGCCGCCAATCTGCGGATGGCCGAGCGGATGCCCGATGCCCTCGCGGGCGCGATGGGCAATCAGATGTACGTGGCAACCTTCCCCACCAAGAAGGAAATGGATGCATTCTATGCGGATGCAACGAAAGAGAGGGAATAACCGATGCTTTACGTTGAATGTGACAGAGTGGAGCCGGGCGAGCTGCTGTTCCACGATGATTTTACCGACCCCGACCTGAAAAAGCGCTGGGAGGTGTCCGGCGGTGATTGGAGCTGCGGCAACGGTGTTTGCACCGGCGTCTACCGCGAAAACGGCGGTGGGCTGATCTATACCCTGCAGCAGTTCCCGGGTGATATCATGCTGGATTTCTACGGCACCATCCTCCCGCCCTGCAATAACGACCTCAACTTTTCCTTCCGTGCCCGCGGCTGGGATTATGAGAAGAACGATGCCGATATCGGCTATATCGCAGGGCTTAACGGTTGGTGGATCAACCGTACCGGCATCGAGCGGTATCCCGATTGTAAGCTCCGCTCTCTTTGCGAAAGCTTTAAGGCGGAATCGGGCAGAGAGTATCATATCCAAACGGGCATCATCGGCTCCATCTGCTTTTTGGCGGTGGATGGGCAGATGATCCTGACGATGGGGGATCCCGATCCCATCACCGCTGAGGATTGCAACCGTGTGGGGCTGGGCACCTATTGCAGCCAGATCCAATTTCGCGATTTCAAGGTCTACCGCCCAAGGGTAACCCACGAGCAGATGGAATATACACCGAATTTTTAAAAATAAACGCAGAGAAAAGGGTTTTTTCTCTGCGTTTTTTCGTATACTGCTATTGGGTGATGAAAATGAAGGAGCTATGGAAAGAAACGGTGAGGATGCCGCATTTTCTGCCGCTTACGGAGGATCTTAAAACCGACGTGCTGATTATCGGCGGCGGGCTGGCGGGTCTGCTCACCGCATGGCGGCTGGAGCAGGCGGGGGTCAGCTATGCGCTGATCGAGAGCAATCGGATCTGCAGCGGGGCAACGGGCCGCACCACCGCCAAGATCACCGCCCTGCAGGGCGCGATCTATCAGCGGCTGGTGCCCAAATACGGCAGCGACCGTGCCCGCGCCTATTATGAGGCCAATCAATGGGCGGTGCGGGAATATGAGCGGTTGTGCGGCGGGATGGATTGCGATTTCGAGCATCGGGATGCCTATCTTTATGCGCGGGAGGATCCCCGCCCGCTGCTGAAGGAGCTTACCGCATTGCAGCGGATGGGGCTTGCCTGCGATCTGCAAAAGGAGCTGCCACTCCCCTTTGCAACGGCGGGCGGCATTCGGCTGGAGCGGCAGGCGCAGTTCAATCCGCTGAAGTTTGCCGCGGCGATTGCCCGCGGCCTGAATATCTATGAGCATACCACCGCGCAGAGCTGCAGCGGCGATACGGTGCAGACCATCGGCGGGCAGATCACCGCCAAAAGGATCGTGGTTGCTACCCATTTTCCCTTCCTGAATCGGCACGGCGCTTATTTTATGAAGCTCTATCAGCAGCGCTCCTACGTATTGGGGCTGGAGGGCGTTCCGCCGCTTGAGGGGATGTTTTTGGAGGAGGGCGGCCTATCGCTGCGCAGCTACGGCAACGTTTTGCTGTTGGGCGGCGGCAGCCACCGCACGGGAAAGCCCTCCGACGGCTGGGATTCACTGCTTTGGGCGGCGCGCGCCTATTTTCCGGGCGGTCGGGAGCAGTATCGCTGGGCCAATCAGGATTGCATCAGCCTCGACGGTATGCCCTATATCGGCCGCTATGCCAAGGGCAGGCGGGATCTTTACGTGGCAAGCGGCTTCAACAAGTGGGGGATGACCGGCTCGATGCTGGCTTCCCGTTTGCTGGCGGATCTGATCCTGGAGAAGGATGCGCCCTACCGCGCTCTTTTTGCTCCGCCGCGCGGAATTTTGCATGGGCAGCTCGCGGTCAATCTCTTTGAATCGACGGTGAATCTGCTGCGGCTCAAAAAGCCGCGCTGCTCCCATATGGGCTGCGCTCTGCAATGGAATCCCCATGAGCAGAGCTGGGATTGCCCCTGCCATGGCTCCCGCTTCGATGCGCAGGGTGAGCTGTTAGAAAATCCCGCCATGGGTGATTTAAAAAAACGAAGTACTCAATAGCGCGAGATTCTTAGCGGAGTTTATCAAAAGAGACCGTCAACGAACTTGTTGACGGTCTCTTTGTCATGTTACAGTGGGTTTGGGCTACTGCCCAAGTGTATTTGTGCATACAAATGCGATGCTGGTTCTTTAATAAGTATCAAGTATCAGTTTTAATGAAATCAAACTCGTATTCATTCGGTAAACCAGATAATCTCTCGACTGTTGACTCGCAATATTTTTCTTCCGTTTCTATACCTATACTGTTTCTATTTGTTTCAATAGCTGCAAGCATAGTTGTTCCGCTTCCGCAGAAAGGATCTAAAACCACATCGTCTACAAATGAAAACATCGTCACCAATCTTTTGGCTAACTCTAATGGAAACGGAGCGGGGTGTCCGCTTCTTGTGGAAGCCCCGGGCAATCTCCATATTTGAGAAAACCAATTTTGAAAATCCTCTTTAGGAATCATACTATTTTTTCGTTGCTCTTCGGTTGGGCTTCTATATCCTCCAGGTTTTCGCTGCATAAGTATATATTCAATATCGTTTTTAATTATTGCATTAGGTTCATATGGCTTTCCCAAAAACGAACTACTTGTATTGGCTTCAAATTTTGCATTTGAAATTTTATGCCACAAAATCGGATTTAAATTGTCAAATCCAATTTTTCTGCACTCAACGGCAATGTCCGAATGTAATGGCATAACAACATGTTTTCCGTATTTTTTTCTTGATAAGCAAACATCACCAACCACACAGACGAGTCGACCACCAGGGGCTAATATCCGATAACATTCTTTCCAAACTTTGCTCAACTCATCTATAAAGCTTTGATAGTCATCAATTATTCCTAATTGATTAGCTCCATGTTCATATTCCTTTAAATTCCAATACGGTGGTGAAGTCAATACCAAGTGTACGCTTTTATCAGGAATATAGCTTAAATCTCTGGAATCTCCGAGATATAGTTTGTGCCTTGTCATTTTATTCCTCCATTGTAGGTGCAAATGAAATAATGTGACCAATCAAAGAAGAAACAAAAGCCTTAAAAGATAGGTTTTCATTCGGATAATTTATACTTATGTTGGATTTTTCCTTTAATCCAGTAGTTAAAAAACATGCGGAAGTGTATTGTCTTTCCAACAATAGTTTATTACAAAAAAGCTCGTATCGTTGTTTGTAAGAAGCGTTAACAAATTCATTCATAACAGAAAAATGCGGAGAGCGCACTTTTACTGGCACAGTAGATTTGAGACAATCTTCTAATACCAAAAAGTATCCTAACCAAGGGGCTTTTTGAGTTCCAAAAACGCCCTCGCGATATGCAGTCCAAATATCTAATGCACTTCCCATTGCCTCTTCTGTTCTGTTGTTAAAATTGTTGCCGAACGAAGGTCCAACTTGGCTTTTAAACTCAATAGCTGCAATGAGAATGTTATCTCTTACAATCAATAAATCCCACTTTTTATTAGGTCGATAATATCCTGGCAATTCCACATCGGAAGTTGTATGAATATACTGCTCTTCAACTCCATTTAGAATTAAAATCTCTTTAATCAAATCCACAAAACCATCCAGCTGTTTTCCACCTGTAACAGCACCACGGTTCCCTTGATCGTGGTTATTTAAGGATGCTTGTTTTTTAATTTGGTTTGTTCGCGTGTTCCAAAAAAAGTTAGTTGCTTTGTATATCTTTTCTTCTAAATCTTTTGGGAGAATAATTGTATTCATAGAGTTCTCCTTTTCAAAATTATTACTGTAATATTGTAACATATGAGACGAAAAAACACAAGTGTATTCTGATGTTCTCCGATAAGAACACCACGCAATAAGTACTTCGTTTTTTAAATATTTCGTCGGGTGATTCTGTAAAGCCCGTAACCGACCGCCAAGGCGAGGGGAATATAGATCAGCAACGAGCCGAAAAAGGCGGGGTCGTCCATCGCATAGAGATAATGATAGGCGGGGAAAAGCTGCCGCAGCATCGGCAGATCCTTGCCGTTGGAGAAGATCGGGGCAAAGAGGCAGGTTGTTACCGTTACGATGGGGAACAGCACCGCAAACAGCTTTAGATTTTTCACCAAGCTGCCCAGCACGGTGCAGAAGCCTGCGGCGGCAAATACGTAAACGAGCATGAGTAGCAGCTCCTCTCCGAGGCCGCCCTCGGTACCCGAAAGCTGCAGGGCTACGGTGGTGACCGCGCCCGCAAGGGAGATGGCGGCTAAATTTTCGCCCCACAGCACCCAAAAGCGTTTGGGCGCCGAGAGCCAGGCAAAGGTGCCGTTCTGCTCGTCGGTGAGGAAATACATGGTGGAGGCCATGCCGCAGAGCACCATCACCACCGCCAGCAAGCCCCGCAGCGGCGAGGTGAGGTAGTTGAGCTCCTCGACGGTGCGGTCGGTGTCGGCAAATTCAAAGCGGATCAGCTCGCCGTCGATGGCGGTCTGCTCATAGATTTCTTGCAGCTCCTCCTCGGTGTAGGAGGCGGAAAATTCATCGGATACGTAGTCGGTGTACATGGCATAGGTGATCTCGTGCAGCAAAACGCCGTAGATCTTTTCATGGGCAAGGGTGAGCACAAGGCGGTCGCCGCTTTCATAGGCGGTAACCGGAGTGCCGCGCCCGCTTTGCGCAAATTCAACCAGCGTTTCCTTGAGATCCTCGGCGAAGATCCAGGCGGCATCCGCCTTGCCGGTATATACCTGCTCCTTAGCGCTTTCGGCGTCGGGATGGATGGTAAAGAGAAGCACCTTACTCTCTGCCTTCAGCCGCTCCATCATCTGCTGCGCCAGCGGGTCGTTGGGCGATTCGGCGCCGAGGGCGATCCGCAGAAAGCCCGATTCCTCGTTTTCGGCCGAGAGGGTGAAGAAAAGGGTCAAAACGGGGATGCAGAGTAAAAGCAAGCCAAAGCCCAGCTTTTTCAGCAGTCGCTTTTTCAGAGCAAAATACCAATGAGCGCATTTCATCATGAGCGTTCCCTCCCGATTCGTATTTTGCGGGCAAGGGCGGCCGCCAAGAGCAGCACCGCGGTGCAGAGCAGCGCCGCAAGAGCGGCACCTTCGCCGCGGCCTGTCATCACAAAGGCGGCGTGCTTAAAGGCAATGCCGGTGGGCAGAAGGTTCGATAATTTTTGTATGGAAAGCGGCATGCTGTAGAGCGGGTAGATCAGCCCCGAAACGTAGGCCAGCGCCACCGCACAGAAAAACTGCGCCAGCGCACCGCTGACAATACCGTGGAACAGCTCGCAAAGGAAAAATTGCATGGCCGAGATCGCCATCAGGGCGGGCAGCAGCCGAAATACAAGGGCAATAAAGCTGAGAGGGCCCGCCGCCTGCTCGAAGAGCAGAACGTTGCCGAGCTTCGAGGCGGGAAGCAGCGAAAGCCCAAGAAAGAGGAGTAAAAGATTGGATAGCAAAAGGATCAGGAAGGGCAGCCATTCGCCCAGCACCTGGCTGAAGCAGCGCTGCCCCCGTGCATAGAGCAGGCGGGGAAGGGTATCGTCCGTTTTGACCAGCAGCGGCACGCAAAGCATGCCCCAAAGCAGCATCAGCAGGATCACCGCCGCGCAGACGTAATAGTTCTTGAAGTCCAGATTGTTGCCCAGCCCGATTTCAACGGCCTCGATCATATCGGAGCGGTTGAGCAGCGTGGTGATATAGGTGAGATTGATCTCCTCCACCACCTGCTTGTAGGCGGCGCCCTTGCGCCCCTCCAGCTCGGCAACGGTGAGGGTACCGTAGATGCCGTTCTGGGATTCGGTCACGTAGTCGGAAACGATCTGCAAAATCTCATAGACCATCAAGGAGCCCAGCGAGGAGGGGCTGTTGCCGCGCACAAAGGTGAGCTGCAGATTTTCGCCCCGCAGTACCGAGCGCACAAAGCCTTTGGGCACCACCAGATAGCCGGTGATCTCATCCCGTTGCAGCATTTTTTGCGCTTCGTCCTCCACCGTGGGGATCAGCTCCAAATAAAAGCGGGAGGCATCGAAGGTCTCCATGGCGGTGATGCCGATCTCCAGATAGCTGCCCTCCAGCTCGCCGACCAAGGCGATCCGAATGGGGCGGGCGGGCTCCTCCTCGGCTTCGCCGCCGATGTTCGGAAAGATGGCGGGCAGCAGCATCACCGTGCAAAGGGCGGCGATCAGCGAAAAGGCCAGCAGGATCGGGGCTATTTTAGCGGTACGCAATGCCTGCGCCCGCAGATACTTAAAAAAGCCCTTCATTCCAGGCACCCGACCAATGCGTCCACGCTGCGCTCTCCGCCGTAGGGCTGCAAAATGCCGTCCTTCAGGATATAGAGGGCATCGCAAAGCTCCAGCTCATAGGCATCGTGGGTTGCCAGCAGAACGATGCCGCCCCGTGCCTTGAAGGCGCGGAGATAGTCGGCAATCTTTTGCTTGCAGATCAGATCCAGCGCCGCCGAGGGCTCATCCAAAAAGAGGATGCGCGGATCGTGGGCAACGGCACAGCCGATGGAAAGCCGCTTTTTCATACCGCCCGACATTTTGGAAACGGGAACGGTATAAAAGTCGGGGATCCCCAAAAGCTGCAAAACGCCGCCGTTCATCGCTGCGTCCAGCGCCGTGCGGGAGTACCAAAGGCGCAGATTGTCCTTGGCGGAAAGCTCCTGCAAAAGAGGCGGGCTCTGGGGGACAAGTCCCACCAGAGCCGAACGCATTTTTGAATTTTTCAGAAGATCCTCGCCATTGCAGAGGAAGCGGCCGTTTCCCTTTTGCAGGCCGTTCAGCACGCTGAACAGGGTGGATTTTCCGCTCCCGTTCTTGCCTAAAATGCCGATGCATTGCCCCGCCTGTGCGGTGAAGGTAACCCCCTTCAAGATCGGGGTGCGGCCATAGGATTTTTGAATGTTTTCAATCTGAATGATCAAAAAGAGTCCCTGCCTTTTTCTGTGTTAATAAGCGTAGTCGTAGGACGGCACGTCGTAATAATCGTCCGCACCGTAATCGTAGCTGTAGTCGCCGTAGGCGCTGCTGTAATCCTCGAAGGTATCGGCATAGTCTTCAAAGGTACTGCCGTAATCATCGTAATAATCGTAATCATCGTTGTAGTAGTCGTCGGAGGAAAGAAGGCTATCCTCCTCGATTTGGGCGCGCTTTATGGGGAGGATCTCAAGGAGGGTTTCGATCAGCTCGCTGTCGTCCAAAAGCTTTTCGAGATCGTCGGGATCAAAATCCTCAAGCTCGTCGGTTGCTTCGGGAACGGATACGTTTGCGGAATTAGAGGAGTCTACGGTGCCGACAACGGTTACCATGGGAACGCCGGAATACAGCGCAGAAAGGGTGATCTCCGAATCGGAGGTGCTCTGCTTGGCGGTCAGCTCCAGCGCAAAGCCTTTGAGCTTATCGCTGGTGATGGTAACGGTGCCGTTGATGCGGCCCTCGGCAAGCGTAGCCATATCAAAGCTGTCCAGAGCCAGGTTTACGTATTCTTGGCCGTTCACCTCAACCCAGACGTCGCCGGTAAAGAGATCGCCCGAACGGTCGCCTTCACCCAGCAGACCGCCCATCCGCTGATCCTCGCGGTACAGCGCCAGCTCGATGCCCTGCTTGCCGCCGTTTTCGGCGCTGGCAAGGAACAGCCGCATGCCCTGCAGATCAAAGTCGAGGGCAACGATTTCATTGTTGCCGTCCACGTAGGTGGCCCACTCCAGCTCGAAGCCATTCAGGCTACGCTCGATCTCGTCGCGCTGATCCTCTACCTCGTCGTAGAGCTCCTCCATCGCGTTATCCAGCTCGCGGATGATCATATCGGAGGAAATGGTATCGAGCTCTCCGCTCATGTCAACGCCCATCCCGCCCATCGAGCTCTTGGCGGCATCTACGATGTCGAGAACGTAGTTCTCCAGATCGGAGCTTTCCTGCAGATAGGTGATCATGCCCAGCAGCATATCAACAACCGTTTCGCCGTCGATGGTCACGCTCAGGCAGGTAGCGGATTGCTCTACGCCGTTGGCTTCAAAGGTGGTGCTTTCCTCGTCTACGTCGCCCATGGCATCGAAGGCGGCCTCAATGCAGCCCACCAGCAGGGTGTTGATCAGATCCTCGTCGGGCAGCATCTGATCCAGCATCGGCATGGCGGTTTCGGAGGAGCTCAGGTATGCAAGGGCGCTTTGATCCATGAATTCGTCGAATTCAACCGAGTAGACCTCGTCGTCCAGCTGTGGAATCTCCAGCGTCATCACCTGCTGTTCGGTGTCGAAGCAGATCTTGGCGCCGATCAGCTCGTTCGAGCTTTCGGAAAGGGTCACGTCGAGCGCCATGGCAGGGCCGTCAACGGCAACGGTGTAGTCCATTGCAATGTTGGTGTCGGCCAGCTCTTGGAGATCCAAGCCGTTCAGCATCTTGGGATCGATGTTGAGCTTTTTGAGCCCTTCACCTGCAGTGATGGTGTAGGTGCCGCTGATGGTGCTTTCAACAGAGTCGGGATCGGCAGCCGTTTCCAGCACGCCCGAAACGGCGCTGCCCAGCTTCCCTGCCAGCTTGGCATAGGTGTATTGCAGGCGCACCTCGGGTGAGGCGAAGGTGGAAATGTAGAAATCGGTCATCCAGGTGCGGAATCCGAAAAGATTGCCGAACCAGGTTGCCAGAATTAAGGCAATCGCCGCGGCGATGGAGCCCAGCGTGATGAAGAGCTTTTTATGCGACTTCTTGGGCGGGGGCGGCATCGAATTGTCGGGCTGCTGCCAGCCGTTCTCGGGCTGAGGCTGCCATGCATTCTCGGGTTGAGGTGCAGACTGCTGCCAAGCATTCTCGGGCTGAGGTGCGGGCTGCTGCCAAGCATTCTCGGGCTGAGGTGCGGGCTGCTGCCATGCATTCTCGGGCTGAGGTGCGGGCTGCTGCCAAGCATTCTCGGGCTGAGGTGCGGGCTGCTGCCAAGCATTCTCGGGTTGAGGTGCGGGCTGCTGCCAAGTGTTCTCGGGCTGAGGTGCGGGCTGCGCTGCAATCGGGGTGCCGCAGGCGGCGCAGAAGGTAAAGCTATCGTGATTGTTTAAACCACATTTAGGGCAAATCATGAGATGTATCCTCCTAAAAAAGTGTTCTTAATTATATAATAGCAAAAAACTTTGAAAAATGCAACCGTATGAGCCACATTCGTAGATTATTCTTTCGGCTCCGCGGGAAGCTTGGGCTCCACCAAAACGGAATAGTGGCCGTCGTAGACCACCATGCCCGGGCGGGCGCCGTTGGGCTTTTTGACGTGGGAGACGGGGCAGTAGTCCACCTCCACCTTGGGGGCATTTTTGCCCTTGCTGTAGTAGGCGCAGATGGCGGCGGCCTCTAAGATC
>JAFQKO010000097.1 GCA_017396865.1 Clostridia bacterium
CCGCCGAAATGACCGCTCAGCGTATCACATACGCGATCGGGATCATTTCGACGAATTCGGCACTCTTTTTTAATCAGTCTCCCAGCGTGTCAAAATAATGAATCGTTTTTTCACATTCCCTTTTGTTTAGTTCATGTTTCCTCGCAAATATATGCCGCGAGCCACTGCGCAGATTGCTTTAAGGACTCCACCCACGCCCATTCGGCGGTGGTATGGATATTGCCGCCGCAGGTGCCGAGGTTATCGACACAGGGAATCCCGTAGACTGTGACGTTCGCCGCATCCGACCCGCCGGTACGGCGCTTGCCGCGGTGCAGGCGGGGCAAGCCGCAGCGTTCCACCGCGTCGGCGATTCGCTCCAACAGCATGAGGTTCTGCTCCCGAAATTCCATCGGCGGGCGGCCCTTGCCATAGGTTACGGTACAGCGGCAGCCCTCCACGTAGGTTTTCGCTGCCTGCTCCTCCATATAATTGCAGACCCAATCCCGCTGCGCCAGCGTAGCAAACCGCACGTTGGCCGCGAACGTACACCGACCCGGCACGGTATTGACGGTCGTGCCGCCGCTGATGGTACTGCAGCAGCAGGTCAGCCCCTCGCCGTCCTTGAGTTTTTCCAGCTCGATGATGCGATGGGCGGCATCTAAAATGGCATTCGCCCCCACTTCAAAGCACTTGGAGGCATGGGCCTCTTGCCCCTCCACGGTAAAATGAAAGGTGAGGATCCCCTTGCGCTCGATGCAGATCTCGCCCTTGGTATGCCCCTCCAAATTGATAAAGGCATCGGCCCCTTCCGACCGCTTGCAGATGGAGTTGATGGTGGCCTGCCCGCTCAGGCGGCTGCCAACCTCCTCGTCGGTCTGCAGCAACAGCAGAATCGGTCGGTCGGTATAACCGCATTGCGCCAGCGCGTCCATGGCATAAAAGCCCGCCACGGCACCGCCCTTGCAATCCACCACCCCCGGGCCATAAATCTTATCCCCCTCCCGCCGCACGGCAGGGGTGCCGAACGAGCCGACGGGAAAGACGGTATCCAAATGCCCCGACAAAACGATGGGGGCTTTCTTTGCCTCGGGGTTCAGGGTGATGCAAACGAGATCGCCCGCCTTTTCCATCGGCTCGATCTCCACCTGCCAGCCCCGCGCCTTCGCAGCTTCGGCGAAATACCGCCCCACTGCATCCACCCCCGCCTTATCGGCGGTCGGGCTTTCAATATTACAAACATCCTCCCACATTTGGAGGTATTGCTCATTCAGTTCATCTATTTTTTGAAATACTGCTTGATGATTCATTTCATTCACCTCAAGTAAAGTATACTCTTTTCCCCCTCGGTTTGCAACCGTCACTTTTTAAACAAACATCGCTGTGGACAAAATTTGCCCACAGCGATGTTTGTTTATTTATCTCCAGCCTTTTGAAACCTTGAGCGCCAACCTTCTCCGGTTTCCACCTCAGCCGTTTGGTCAAAAAACAGTTGCTTGCCGTCCGAACTCTTCCAACATTTCATCGAAGCAACCACAAGCCTTTCATCTGCAGGTGGAAATTCCTCTGTCAATATCTCGACCGATACCGTTGGGTCATCCGTCAATACAGCGAAGGCACGCCCGGGATAAGAAGCAGTAATCGTAATATAAAATCCGTCCTCTTTATCAAAGATGGGATGTAGACAAAATCTCCCACATCAATATTTGTTGCTAATCTCCATCTTTTTCAAATTTTGATGGCCATTGATCTGCATAACACATATAATCGGGCGTATCAAAAAGCAGCTGCTTACCATCCGAACTCTTCCAATATTGCGAATATTCCATAACATACTCTTCGCAGGTGACTAAATCTTCTTCGGTCAAAATCAAGACCGATACAGATGGGTCATTTTTCAAGGTGGCAATAACGCGGTCGGGATAGATCGCTGCTGTGATGACATGAATTCCATCTGCTTCCTCAAAATCGTTTTTATCAAATGTAATAAGTTGCATCCTCTCCCGATCCACCTTCGGTAACGCGAGTAAGTCGTTCATTGCTTGCATGGCAGCATCGTTTAATCGATAATACGCTTGATCCACGCGCAGTTGCTTTATCTGCAAATCGATGGCATACTCTCCGTAATATAGTCCATCCGAATGAAACAACTGAATGATATAGCGATAATCGCCATCTTTTGCTGCACTCGCCTTAATTGGTTCAGCCTGAAGCAACACCTGATCTGCTATTATTTTGGTATATTCTTTTCCAAAGCTGATGCTGTTGCCTCGCGTATCTCGAACGGTAGATACAGCCACATCAGGAACGCTTAACTTTTTGGGCAAGGTTTCTTCTTTTTCAGCAGATGAATCAACCGGTTCTTTTTTCTCCGGCGATACGGACGTGGTATCCTCTTTCGGCACTTCCGTTTTGTTCTCAACGATAGTATCAGTTGGTTGCTGCTCTGTTTGCTCCACAACGTCGGACGGTGCCGCTGATTTCGGCTGATTGGCAGGGCTGCAGGCACTTAACAGCAAACCGGCAGCAAGAATGATCGCAAAATACTTCTTCAAAATCCACCCTCCTTCACGTTTCAAACTTTTTCGTTAATGAGCTGATTTCAGTATATCAAAACACAGAAAACTTGTCAACATCCACCGTAATTAAAAAAAGCCACCGAACACAATCGGTTCGGTAGCCTTTTTCAATGGACTAATTACTCAACCTCAACCACGCCGCCGTCCTTGACGGTGACGGTCATGCCATCCTTGACGTACTCTAAAAATTCATCACCCAAGGAGTCGATGACCGGCATCTTGACGTCCTCCAGCCAGACGTCTGCCAGCACCGCGCCTGCGGCGGCCAAGGAATCAATCGGCTTGGAAAACAACATACAGGCCGGCTGGCGGTGCATGGAGCAGGCGCAATACAGCACCAGGCCGCCGGTGGTGGAGCCGATGGTCATGGGCAGGCAGAGCGCCTTGCCCGCCATCTGCTTGCCATACAGATCGGGGTTGCTCTGATCACCGCAGGTGGCGGTCTTATCGCCGAACTGCAGGGCCTTTTGGAAAGAGGCAAGGGTATTGAGTCCGCCGTGGGTAACGACCGCCTCTGCGGTGGTCTCGCCTGCGGCGATGACGCGTCCTTTAAAGGTTTTCATGGTTTATTTGCCTCCTTTCGTGATCTGTTCCAGAATCTCCGCATCGGTATAATACCGCGCGGTGGTATAGGTACGCAGCTTATTGGACGAGGTGATAACGGGCATCTTCCCTGCCAGCGGATTGTTCATATACATCAGCGGGCAGATATACGAGGTAATGACACCGGTGGCCTTCAATCTTGCGGCATAGGGGGTCTTTTCAAACTCCTTCAGCACCGCAGGCGAGGCGGTAAAGACGGTGGGGATGACCACCTTCTTATTGCCGGCCGCCTTGAGGCCTGCTTCCACCTTATCGGTCCAATCCTTGAGCTGCTGCAGGCTCATATGGGGGCATCCCATAAAGCACAGCTTGGGCTTGTCTTCTTTATTCTTCCAGACGATGGGATATTCATCATAGACTCTCTGCAGCTCGGCATCGTCGATGATATATTCCTTGGCACCCTCGGCGATGAGGCTTTCGCCCTGCTACACCGCCTCGGGGGTGAGGTTTGCAATAAGATAGAGGCCCACCGCACCGTTGGAGGCGGTGGCGGCACCGAAGTCCTGTAAGTAGGTGCAGGCCTCATCGGTCAGCTCGTTGCCGATCCATTGATCCAAGCCCACCACGTAGGGCACTTCCTCCATCACCTTCATGCCGATGGCCGAGCCGAGAAGCTGTGCCTCGGGCTTTTTGGTGGTTTGGATCCTGACCACCCAGGTGGCCTTTCTGCCCTCATCGGTCAGCAGACCGAAATAGGGAACGTAGCCCGCGATAGAGCCCATGATATCCATGATACCGGAGTTGCGGTTGCACCGCGCGCCCAGCACCGAGTTGGCATATACCACGGCGGAGGACTCCGCCCAGCTCAACACCTCGCCCTTTTGGGGCTTATTGCCCACCTCGTCCATATAGCAGGTGCAGGTGAAGGCATCTTTGTCCATCAATCCCATCTTCTGAAGCTGATCCTCATAGAAATCCTGGCGGGAATACATAAAATTCTTAAAGATGAAGTTTTGCAAAAAGCTGCCGGGAACGTTCTTATCCAGCGGACGGGGATCGCAGGAGAAGGTCTGCTGAGAGACCGCCCCCGCCTCGATGAGCTGATTCATCAGGTCGTAAACAGGGCCCAAGGCCTTAAGGCCGAAGGAGGTGACCAGATGGTTATGCTTGCTCGTGACCGGCACCATCTTGGTGGCGCCGAAGATCTCGCCGTAGGCAACAAGGGTCTTCATGACCTTGGCCATGGTTTCCCCCTTTTCACCGTTTAAAATGGCTTGTTGTTCGTTGGTTAAAATCATAGGTTAAAGCCTCCTTAGGGTGAGCAATTAAACCCGAACCCCGTTTTAAAAAGGCGGATTTTTGCCCACTCATCGTTAAAATACTCGCTAATACGGCAGTATTAGCTGCGTTTTATGCCTTGATTGAACAAAAAATGAAAACGAAGGCGGCTCTGCCGCGGCGGAGCAATGCTCCGCCAAAGAACTCAAAGAGTTCTTTTTCGTTTAAATTTCACCGTTTGTGCAATTCGCAAAGCGTATTGCCGCCGCACATTGCGGCGTGGCGGTTATTCAACCGCCACAAAAGAGGTCAAATCCGCACTTTTTAAAATCTTCGACCTCAAAGCGAGGAGATTTCGAGGGATTTTTGCTCAATTTAGGCGAAGCAAGGCTGTCGCCTTGCGAGAATAAATTGGGTGAAAAGCACCGAAATATGCCGCTTTGAGGCGGATTCGGGTTTAACTGCTCACCCTAAATTTTCATGCAGGCATCCCAAGCGCCCCAGATCACGGTGCGGAGATTGCCCACCTTATCGGCATCGCCGATCACATGGATCCGACCGCCCTTGGCGATGGGGGCGGGATCATAGCCCACCGAAAGCACCACCGTATCGGCCTCCAGCTCCTGCACAGCGCCGTCCTTGCCCTTGACGGTAACACCCTTGTCGGTAATGGCGCAGAGGGCGGTCTCCAACAGAACGGGCACCTGATTGGTCTTGAAGAAATCCCGCAGATAGCTGGTATTGGCAAGGCAGATCCCCTTGGTGGTGATGAGGTCGTCCTGCATCTCCACGATGGTGGGCTGCTTGCCCTTGAGATAGAGATCATAGGCGATCTCGCAACCGGTCAGACCGCCGCCGACCACGACCACCTTTTCGCCGACCTCCACCTTACCCAACAGCACGTCGATCGCCTCGACCGCCTTTTCGGCGCCCGCAACGGGAAGCTTCTTGGGCTTCGCGCCGGTGGCAACGATGATCTCATCGGCATCAAGGGACTTGACGTCGGTGATCTCGGTATTCATCTTGACCTCGATGGGATATTTGGCCAGCTCACGGATATACCAGGCGATCAGGTCGCGATCCTTTTCTTTAAAGGAGGGTGCGGCCGCCGCGATAAAGACACCGCCGAGCTGATTGCTCTTTTCATACAGGGTAACGCTGTGGCCGCGCTTGGCGCAGAGGATCGCCGCCTCCATGCCGCCGATACCGCCGCCGATCACGGCGACCTTCTTGGCCTTTTTGGCAGGCTGAACGCTGTATTTCTTGGACTGCATCGTTTCGGGGTTGAGGGCGCAACGCGCCAGGCCCATGGTATCGGTGAGATCCTGGGTATTGGCATGACCCTTGGAGGAGGAGAAGTTGAAGCAGCCGCTGTGGCAGCAGATGCAGGGCTTGATATCCTCCAGCCGCTCCTCGATCAGCTTGGTGACCCATTCGGGATCGACCAAAAACTGCCGTGCAATCCCGACTGCGTCGATCCGACCCTCGGCCACCGCCTCGGCACCCACGTCCGGCTCCATACGGCCGGCGCAGACCACCGGGATATCGAC
>JAFQKO010000098.1 GCA_017396865.1 Clostridia bacterium
ATAGTGCCACCAATCATATATAAAGTTTTCATCATTCACACCTACAAATTGGAATTTAATTATCTTTCTACTACAACTGTAAGCAAAACTAAATTATCACTGCCCGTATTGAAAATACTATGCTCACAGCCTTTTTTGCAGATATGACAGCATCCTGCCAAAAGAGTTTCTTCAACACCATCACAAATCGCTTTGCCTTCGCCTGACAATACATAATTTATCTCATCACTTGTTTCGTGCCTGTGAGTTCCAATAGAACCACCTTTATGAATAGAACAAGTAATGATTTTACCGCCATTATCTATAAACATTTTTGCAGTCATCATCCCCGTACCGTTGTTCATACAAGGAATGGTCATTTCTTTTTCATCGTTAAAATTGATAAGCATATTACACCTCATTAAATTCTTATTTATCGGTTAGTTATATTATAGCACGACTTGACTAACAAAGAAAGGAAATATTAAAAACACCCGCAGTTTTAAAAAACTACGGGTGTTTTTGTGTCGTGTTGTACTGTCCTTATGAGGTGCCTTTTTTGACAAAAAAGAGTGCCGAATTCGTCGAAATGATCCCGATCGCGTATGTGATACGCTGAGCGGTCATTTCTGCGGTCGGTGCCTTTTTTTGTTAGTCAATATGCAGCACAACGCCGTCGGCGGTAAGCTTTTCCTGGAGTTTTGTAACGTCGAGGGTGGGAAAATCATCGGTCATGGCGGCGGCCGTTCCTGCGGCCTGCCCCATCACGGCGCAGCAGGGAATCACCCGCAGCAGATCCCACATATCATCGTCGGCGGCCACGCACCGCCCTGCGGCAATGACGTTTTTCAAAGCGGGGCTGTAAAGGGTGCGGTAGGGCACCTCAAAGATGGGGCCCGCCTTGCGCCAGCTTGCGATCATGCCGATGCTGTCGTCGAACCGCTTGTGGTCGTCGGTCAGCTTCATTTGGTAGCCGCTCTTGGGTCCGCGGGTCATCCGAAGCTGGGGGATGGCGGCGATGGTGCCCAGTGCGTGATTCTCGGTCAGCGCGCCTTTGGCAAGAAAATCGCGGAGGGTCTGCTGATGGGAAAGTTGCACCTGCTCCGAGATCTCGGTGCCGTCCAAGCCACCGAAGCGGCGGTTGGTCAGCTCTTTGACCTTTGCGTTGGGATCTTCCGCATAGCCCAGCATATGCAGATCGTAGGCACCGTCGCGCACGTCATAATACCATGCGGCCAGCACGTTCCCCTTTCCGTAGTGCACCATTTCTGCACCCGCGCGGTGGAAAACGTCGGCATCGCCGCTGCAATCGACGAAGCTTTTGGCCTCGATCGCCTGTCGACCGCTCTTATTCTCGATCACCACCGCCAAAACGGTATCCTCCTGCGTAATACAATCGCACACAGACGTTCCGTACAGCACGGTGACCCCCTCCTCCTGCATCAGCTGATCCAGCAGCAGAGCATAGAGCTGGGCGTTAAAGCGGATACGGTAACGATGCTGTTTGCGCGCCTCGGAATCGCCGTTTTGCCATGCCTCGTAGTTTGCGACCTCGGCCTCAATGCCGTGCTTGGCGGAAAGGTGCAGCAGCTCCTCGGCAATGCCGAAGCTCACCTGCCGCCCGCAACCGTCGCAGAGGGGCAGATAATAGGTGACAAGCCCCAAGGTTGCCAAGCCGCCGAGGGCAAATTCCCGCTCGATCAGCAGAACCTTGGCGCCGCTCCGCGCGGCCGCAAGGGCCGCCGCAACGCCTGCAATCCCGCCGCCGACAACGGCAACGTCGTATTTTCCCGCAACGGGGATGCTTTTGGTTTGTTCATAGTAGGTCATAGCGGTCGCTCCTTAATTTGTTTGGGCTGGCGGGGATATGCTTTTGGGGTGTCGTTCACCTTACGAATGACGAGGATCGCCCGCTTATCCTCCTCGTCGGGGAGGGTATAATGGAAAACCTGCTCGGTTTTGCCGCCTAAAATGCGGATGGCGTTCTGCGCCCGCTCCAGCTCCTCATCGGCGGTGGCGCCCTTATAGGCGATCAGCGCACCGCCCTTTTTGACCAGCGGCAGGCAATATTCGCATAGCTTGGAAAGCTCCGCCACCGCCCGCGAAACGGCGAGATCGTAGCTCCCACGCAGGGCGGCGTTACGGCCTGCATCCTCGGCGCGTAAGTGGAGGGTGCGGATCTTTTGGAGATGCAATCCGTCGATCACGCGGTCTAAAAAGCCCAGCCGTTTATTGAGGGAGTCCATCAACGTCATATCTAAATCGGGGCGGGCAAGCTTCAGCGGCATGGAGGGAAAGCCACCGCCGCAGCCCACGTCCACCACCTTTGCCCCTTGGGGAAAGAGCTCCTTGGAGGCGGGGAAAATGCTGTCCCAATAGTGCTTTTTCATCATTTCGTCGGGGTCGGTGATGGCGGTGAGGTTCATCACCTGATTGGTTTCC
>JAFQKO010000099.1 GCA_017396865.1 Clostridia bacterium
GAATACCGATGTATCAAGCACTCAATACCATTAAAATTGATACCAACGCCAAAACCGTGGCTATGATTGCCAATGAGATTAAGCAGTTGTAATACTACCAAATTCCAATTTATCGAATAGATGATATTTGTTTAGAAAAGGGTTTTAGGTTCTCCTAAAGTTTGGAAAATGTGCCGTACATTTTCCCTGCTTGCTACGGTATAAGACAAAAAAAGGAAGCACGAAAATTTCGTACTTCCTTTTTTACTGTCTCAAAAAATATTTTAATCGTGATATTGTGAGACAGGTCTCACAGTGTTATTCTGAAACCAAATCAATGGTTGCCGATTGCAGGCCGTCGCCTGCGCAGGTCACGGTGATGTTGCCTGCGGCTTCGGTGGAGCGGATGCAGGCCACCAGCATTCCTGAGAGCGCCTTTTTATCGGGGCGCAGGAAGGTTTCGGTCTCCCGTTGGTCGCCCGCGTCGGTGGCGTAAACGATGCCCGCGCTTTCGGCGGTAAAGGTCAGCCGATGGTTGGCGTTGGGGCAGAGAGTGCCCTGCTCATCGACGATTTTTGCGGTGATGTAGGTCAGATCCTCGCCGTCGGCGGTGAGGGTGTTTTTATAGGCGGAAAGCTCGATGTGGTGGGGTGCGCCCGCCGTGCGGACGGTCTCGCGGGCAACCTCCTTGCCGTTGCGGTAGGCAACAGCGGTCACCTCGCCCGGTTGATACACCGTTTCGTTCCACATCAGGCGGAAACGGCGGATCTCGTTGAGCCGATAATCGTCCTTGTCCATTTGATCGAACCGCTGCTTGCCTTGGGATTCGCCGTTAATGAAGAGCTCCACCTCTTCATAATTGGTGTAGACGTGAATGGGCACGACCGTGCCTTCTTTGCCCTCCCAGTTCCAATGGGGGAAGATGTGGAGGGTGGGAATGTCGGTCCAAACGGAGCGATAGCAATAGTAGCGGTTTTTGGGCAGACCCGCCAAGTCCACAACCCCGAAATAACTGCTGCGGGCAGGCCATTCGGTGTAGTAGGGGGTGGGCTCGCCGAGGTAATCGAAGCCCGTCCAGATAAATTCGCCCATCATCCAGGGATGATCCTGCTGAGCGCCCAGCTCCCGCTCGGCATAGTAGGCCCAGCTTGGGGCGGCCATACCGTAGTCGGAAACGGCAAGGTCCGCATGGCGGGGCTTCCCACTCTCTACCACCGGCGGCAGATGATAAACCCCGCGGGTGGAAACGCAGGACTCCGTCTCGGTGGCAATAAAGGGCAGTTCGGGATAGCGGTTGCGCAGGGTGCCGTAGATCCAAGGCTTGTAGTTGAGGCCGGGCACGTCGGTATAAAGATATAAGTGATTCTCAAAGGCACCGGGATAGTAGCTGAAGCCGTTGGTGACGGGGCGGGTGGGGTCGGTGGCCTTGATCAGATCATAAAGCATCTTGGCAACCTTCCAGCCGTCGGGCTCCTTCTGCTCCCGCACCTCGTTGCCGCTCGACCACATGATCACGCTGGGGTGGTTGCGATCCCGCTTAATGATCGCCACCGCATCGTCCTTGGCGCGCTCGGCAAAAACGTTCGCGTAGCCGTTGACCACCTTGGTGCTCGTCCATTCGTCGAAAAACTCGTCCATCACTAAGATGCCCATCTCATCGCATAGATCAAGCAGCTCAGGGGCGGGGGGATTGTGGCTGGTGCGCCATGCGTTGACACCCATCCCCTTCATGATCTCGATCTGGCGGCGGATGGCGGTTTTGTTGACCGCCGCTCCGATCATGCCAAGGTCGTGGTGCATGCAAACGCCGTTCATCTTGAGAGGGCGGCCGTTTAAGGTAAAGCCGTCCTTGGTGAAGCTGCAGAAGCGAACACCGAACCGTACCGTTTGGGTGTCGCCGCCGTTGGCGGTGATCACCGCGGTGTAGAGGTTGGGAGAATCCACGTCCCAAAGGATGGGCTTTTCAAGATCAAATATAAGGGAGTCGTCCTCGGTGGTGTAGGTAAAGGTCTCGCCGTTCGGGGCAGTGATGGCGGCGGTAAAGCCGTTGGTGTTGCAAAGCTCGGCGGTGATGTCAAAGGTCGCGCGATTTGCATCGGCATAAAGCTGCCGCACCCAGATGCCGTTGTAGGCAATGTGCCCCTCCGGCTTGCCAACGAGCCGTAGATTGCGGTAGATGCCGCCGCCGCTGTACCAGCGGCCGCAGTTGGGCAATACCTCGGCATAGATGGCAAGCAGATTTTCGGTATCAAACCGTACGTAGTCGGTGATGTCTAAGGAATAGGAGCGGTAGCCGAAACGGCAACCGCCGACCTCTGCGCCGTTGACGTAAACGGTGCTGTTCCACATAATGCCGTCGCACTCCAAAAAGATGCGGTCGGCCTTTTCAATTTTGACCCACTTGCGGTAAACGCCCGCACCCACCGTCGGCAATGCGCCGGTGCGGCCGGTGTGACGAATGGGCTTTTTTATGCCGTCTTCTAAAACGTTGATGACGCCCACGTCGTTTTCCTCAGCAAAATCGCCCTCAATGCCCCAGTCGTGGGGAACGCGCACAACGCGCCAATCGGAATCATTGAAGTCGGCCGCAAAAACCCCTGCGGGTACAGCGTCCAACTCGAATTTTTTGAATTTGAAATCGGTTTTAAGTTCCATCTCGCACACCCTTCCATATTTATTACTATCATTATACCGCCCTTTTCCCGCCTTTGCAATGTTATTTTCTTGCAAAAAATAACAGAATGTTGCCTGCGGCCCTCCCGCACTTACATTACTAAAGTGTAGAGGTGTGATCCATTAAATCCTTTTCCATCCGCGTGGTGGTTACCACCCAAACCATTTGGGTGGTTGACCGGGAAAAAGGAGCAGAACCACCCAAATCATTTGGATACTTGCTCATCGGTTTGGCATATTGCCGCAGCGCGGCATGAGGGAGGGGAAACCCCTTCCCTACAACGCGGCATGAGAAAGCCCCGCAGGCCAAGGCCTGCGGGGCTCAGCGTGTCGAAAAACCGATTTATTATTTTGACACGCTGGGAGACTGATTAAAAAAGAGTGCCGAATTCGTCGATCCGTTCTCGTCGGCGTACATAGGTACGGTAGAGGGCGGATCGGCGGATAGCAGAAAAATTCCAATCAAAATCCGCATCACTTTGCGGATTTTTCCCTTATAAAATGAACAAGGAGAAAGAGTAGACTTTCTTTCTCCTTGCAATCATTAATATTGGCACATACTTTAGGTTTTACCCATTTTTCTGCGGTCGGTGCCTTTTTTGACAGTCTGAGAAAGCCCCGCAGGCCTTGGCCTGCGGGGCTTTCTTTAGTTTAAGGTAATCTCGGCGTAGATACCGTTATGGTCGGAGGTATAGCCGCCGAGGATGAAGTTATTGAGCACTTCATAATGCTTGGGGGTGATCAGGTCGGGAGAATAGAAGACGTAGTCGATAATATCGCCGTCTGCACCCGAATAGGGATCATAGCCGCTGACGCTGGCGGTGGGATCATAGCCGAGCCCCACGTTCAGATCCTCGAAGGGTCCATCGGTGACCAGGATCTGATAGCCGTTGGCGGTTTCCTGCATATTGAAATCGCCGGTCAGGAAAACGGGGTAATCGGTGAAGCCGCCCTGCGCGGTGGCATGGTTGATAATGAGATTAGACGCGCCCTCGCGGAACTTATCATAAAAATCATAGTGGGTATTATAGAACAGGAAGATGGCGCCGGTGGCCTTATCCTCCAGCTTGACCCAGTTGCAGATGCGATAATGGGAGGCATCCCAGCCCTTAGACTCCACGTCGGGGGTCTCACTGAGCCAGAAATAGCCCTTATCCAACTCGTTATACTTTTCGGTCTTATAGAGGATGGGGGTGGATTCCAGGCTGGTTTCGGCACGGTACTGATTAAAGATGGTATAGGTATCGCCGAAGTTTGCTTCCAGATAGGTCATCCACTCGGGAACGACCTCCTGCAGACCGATAACGTCGGGCTGATACTGCTCGACAATACGCACAAGGCGGGGAGCACGGTCGGCGATCTGCTTATTGGTGCCGTCGTTACCGCAGCGGACGTTATAGTCGATGATCTTGACAGTATCGGGATCGATCTCCTCCCGATAGGCGGGCAGCTCGGCCTTGGGAGCTGCACCGTTGAGGGACTGCAGCAGACGGATGGCATCGGGCATGGAGAAGCCATCGCCGTTGATATCGGCGGCGGTGAGATCGATCTCATCCTCCCCTACCAGGCCGTTGAGATACTTCATGACCCGCAGGGCATCGGCAATGCTGACGATATGGTCGCCGTTGGCATCGCCCCGCTCGTAGTTGATCTTGGTGATGGCGGGGAACTTTTCGCCCTTTTCCCAAACGGCGGTGTTCAGGTTATCCAGCATGGATTGATCTGCCAGCGCCGCATCGGTGAGGGCATTGGCCTCGCCCTCCCCTACGCACCAATCCCAATAATAGGAGGTGGTATCGCTCGAGGGAGCGATGGCATAGCGGGTGGCGCCGTAGAGCATCCCCACGTTGATGCAGGACTCCAGCTTGCCGCTATTGAAGGCAACGATGCCCGCAACGGTCTTGCCGACGGAAACAACCGAGGCATGGTTGATACAATCCTTGATCAATCCGTTGTTGACGGCGGCGATGCCGCCTGCGGCCTGATGACCGATGAGGTAGCCGTTCTTAACGGCGCAGTTGGTGATCTCGCCGCTGTTGATCGAAGCGATACCGCCTACATAGTGGCCGTAGAACACCATATCCTGAACGGTGAGATCGGAGATGCGGCCGCGATTGGTGCCCACGATGGCATCGGCATCCACGTTGCCGCCGATGAAATGAAGCTTCCGCAGCGCACCGCCTGCAGTAATCTCCTTAAAGAGGGGCTCCTGCAGGTTTTTAACGGTGGCATAGAGGCCGTTCAGGGTGCCTGCGAAGCTGCCGCCGCTGATTTTGACCTCGGACATATCCATGTCTGCAAGCAGGAAGACGTTGCAGCCGCTTAAGGAATCGGTTTGAGAGAGGGTCAGCAGGGCATTCATATCATCGGCGTCGCCGAGGAAATAGCTGCCTGCGCCGTTATACTCGCTGATATGCTTGGCATCGATGGAGAGATGGAGTTCGATGGTGGTTTCCTGAGCGATTTGGAAAGTGGTCTCGGTGGTGGAAACTCCGTTGATCTTGATCTCTTTCACAAAATCGCTGAAAGCAGGCAGGGTGAAGGCGCCTGCCTTATTCAAAAAGAGATATTGGGTGCCGATCAGGCTTTCGCCCGCATAGCGCTCGATGGTGATGGGGATCAACTCCACGCGCGCAGGGGTCTTGAGAACGGGATGGTATTCGCCCTGCTCCCAAACGTTGGAGGTGGCATTCAGCCCGTTCAGCAGGGTGCCGTTGGTCATGTCGCCGTAGGAGAAGGCGGTGGCACCGTTGGTATCGGCAATGCCGCAGTCCTCATAATAATAGCAGGTGGAGAAATC
>JAFQKO010000100.1 GCA_017396865.1 Clostridia bacterium
AGTACGGATAATGCCACGTGGACAAAGGTGGCAGATGTGACGAACGGCGCCGTTCCGGAAAATATTTATCAGCCGATCGTTGTTGATTTGAACGAGGCCGTTACGGCTCAATACGTTCGCTTTAATTTTACGGCGGTGAATATCGGCGACGATGCTAATAATAACGGCCATGTTCAGCTTTCGGAATTGGGTCTGTACCTTGTGGCCGGAGCAGAAAGTATAATGGGCGATCGAATCGAAACGCTGAATGCTTTGAATCCCGAGCACTTTGAAGGCGGGGCGCAGATCGCGCAGGCACTGGAGGGTGCAACCTCTGCTGAAACCAAGGAGGAACGGCTTGCTTGGGCCAACATCATCGATACCTTGCTGGGTGTCTCCGAGGAGCCCGCAGCGGGTTATACGGCGCTGATTCTGAAAGAAGTTGATGCGTTGCCCGCCAAATATTTGTTCTATGGTAAATATTGGGCGCTGCCCGAGCAATGGTTGGTTTCCGATGCCGAGGATCTGTGTGCACTGGAGCAGTATTCCAAAACCGCAGAGCTGGTCGGATATACCTTTACGCAAACTGCCGATATTTCCATGAAGGATGTCAAGGGCTATAGCGGTATCGGCTCTGCAAACAGCGCCTTTGGCGGGAAATATGACGGTGGCCATTATAAGATTACAGATCTTTCGATTGTCTATAACGGCGATTATCCTCATATGAGTGGTTTTGGCTTGTTCGCTGTGGTCAAAGGCGCAGAAATTCGAAATGTTCGTTTGATGAACAGCTCGGTCTATGTGACCCTGAACGGGGATAGTGTGACCAGCTCTGATCTGGGCGTAGCCGGTATCGTTGGTCGCGCAGACAGCGGTACGGTGATCGAAAATTGTCATAACGGAGCGGACGTTACCCTTGAAATTTCCGATGGCTCCGTCAAGGATATCAGTGTTGCAGGTGTCGTTGGTCGCGGCTTGGGTGCAACGAAGGTTCTGAATTGTGTTAACAGCGGAGACATCACTTCCGCGAACCATGCGTCCGGCATCAACGACTGGGGGCAGAACGGTGTTAATATGGCATATACCGTCAACTGTGTCAACATGGGTAAGGTGACGGCAAATGCTGCGTATGCCATGACCCGCTATAACGATCTCAGCTCCGACTTGGCCTATCGCTACATTCGCTACAGCAACAACTATTGGCTGGCAGGCTCTGCCGATACCGCCACCAATCGCGATGCAAATCTGGCAACCGCCGCAACCTTTGAGGCAGGTGCGATTGCCGATGGCAGCCTGGCAGCGCTGCTGGAGCAGAACAGCATCTTCTACGCCACCGAATGGATGGTGCAGGATGGCTTGCTGTTCGTGGGCGAGGATCTCTTCAACATAGATCTTAACGGTGACTCGATCACCAACACCGCCGACGTGGTGTACTTGTTGAACGGCCTCAACGGTGCAGCGGAACTTGATACCGCACTTGCCGACCTCAACGGCGACGGCAAGGTCTCCTTGGCCGATGCCCTGAAGCTTTTGAAATTGCTTGCCGAATAAATCAAAAAACGGTTGCTCCAAAGAGCAACCGTTTTTTTACAGACTGTCAAAAAAGGCACCGACCGCAAAAGCGGTCGCTTTTAATTATGCTTTTTGCCTTTTCGGTCTGCGCCGATATCGTGGTTTTTAGATCAGTTCATCCTGATAGGTGCGGACGGAGCGGCGGTAGTGCAGTGGGGTGGTGCCGTAGCGTTGGCGGAAGAGCTTATAGAAAAAGGGTGTGTTTTGATAGCCCACCGCCGAGGCGATCTCGTCCACCGAATAATCGGTGGTGGTCAAAAGGCTTGCGGCCTTTTGCAGGCGATAATTTTGCAGGTAGGTCTTGAAGGGAACACCCATCTCCTCCTTGAACTTTTTGCCGAGGTAATTTAAGGTGTAGTAGTGATCGTCGCAAAGGTCGAGCACGGAAACGTTTTCCATATACCGATCATGCAGGTTGCGCAGGATCACGCCGAGGGTGGGACTTAAATTTTTTGCCTCTTGTTGGCCTGCCTCCCGCAAAAAATAGACCAATAACTGCACCAAATGCCCCCGCACCACGGCACGGTAGCCGTTGCCCTTTTGCTCCATCTCCCAAGCGAGATCCTCTAAAACCGAAAGCAGGCGACCATCGGTATCGTGGAGCAGAACCTTGGTATAGTTTTGGGAGATATCCGGTGCGAAATGGAAAAAGGAGCTTGATGCCATGTTATTAAGGGACCGTACCGAGAAAAAGGAACGGTCGATCGCCTCGGGATAAAAGCAGAGATTGATCAATTCAAAGCGGTTGCCGTCGTAATAGCGGTGATAGACCCCCTTGTCCACCAAAAAGAGATCTCCCTTTTTTAACGTATAGACGTTGCCGTCGATATCATGGGTGGCGGTGCCGTGAAGAACGTAGCCCATCTCGAAGTGCTCGTGCCGATGCTCGTGCACGAATTGTGCGTCCCAACGGTGGATGTTGAGCCGCTCTTTTTTTAAGATTTCAAAGAAACGTTTGGTGCGCAGCGGCACTTTATAATTTGACTCTCGCATGATTCACCTCCAAAAAGCAGAATCGCATATAAAAAGCAGAATAGCATAATAATTTGAATTAATTTGTATCTGTATTTGATTATATCATTCCTTTATAATAAAGTCAAGAACCTTAAAAAGGAGACGTGTGTTATGAAACAAGTATTTGCAATGCTTTGCTGTGTTACGGTGTTTCTTACGTCGATTTTTTCCTGCTTTGCGCAGGAACCTGCGACGAGCGACGCTCTTTACGGCCTGACAGTCAATCAGCATTCTGCCCCCGTTGGTGTGGAGAATACGATTGCCTTTGGCTGGAAGCTGCAAAGCACCCGCGTGGGCGCAGCCCAGACTGCCTATCGGCTGGAGCTGGCAACCGATGCGGCGTTTGAAACCGTGATTTGGACAGAGGAGAAGGCCTCTGCTCTTTCCCATGCCGTTCCCTATACGGGCGATGCCCTGCAAAGCGGCACCGACTATTGGTGGCGGGTAACCGTAACCACCGATGCGGGGGAGGTGCTTACTGCGTCCTCTACCTTTACCACCGGTCTGCTGAATGAGGCGGACCGCGGCGGTGCGGTCTTCGTAACGGGTGGCACACCCGTGGCGGATGCCGAGCTTTCCTATACCGTGGATACCGACGTGTACGGCGGTACCGGTGCGGCCTCTTTGGTGTTCAATGCCATTGATGCCAACAATAATTATATGTGGCAGTTGAACTTCAGTGACGGTGCAACCGTCAGTCTGAAGCCCCATACCTGCGTCAGCGGAACGTACAAGGCGTTGTCTGACTATACGGTGGACGTAACCGAGGCCGTCGGCGGGATCGAGGGGCTGCGTAAGGGTGTCCACCTGCAGGTGGCCGTCACCGCAGAAAAGGTCGTCACCTACATCGACGGCGCAAAGGTCAGCGAGATCCCTGCCTCTGCCCTCAACGGTCTGGCTCCCTTTATGGGGGTGGTCGGCTATCGCGGCGCAGGAAATGAATTTTCCTATTATGATAATTTGGTGGTCAAGCGCGGCGAGGATCTGCTGCTTTCCTATGATTTCACCGAGTATAACCCCTTTACCGTGGGTACGCTGCAGGACGGCAAATTCCTGCTGAACTCCACCGCAGGGGTCGCTCTGGTTCAGCACGCCGACGTTTTCCGCACCACCTTTGCTCCCGCAAAGGAGGTGGCCGATGCCAAGCTGTTTATGGCCTCCTTGGGTAATTATGATGCCTGGCTCAACGGCGAGCGGATCGGCGCGCAGGAGCTGAAGCCCGGCTATTCCAATCCCAATACCCGCCGTTATTATAATACCTTTGACGTGACCGACCTGATCGCCGCAGGCGATAATGCCCTTTCTGCCGTTGTAACCGGCGGCTGGTGGCGGGGCGGCGTGGTCAGCGGTGCAGGCAACTCTTCCAAAAAGCTCGGTTTTTGGGCGGTCTTGAAGATCACCTATGCCGACGGCACCACCGAAAACGTGGTCACCAACCCCGAAAACTGGAAAACCTTAGGCTATGCCCCCGTTTTGATGGGCGATATCTTTGAGGGTGAAGCCTATGATGCCCGCATCAACACCGATTGGATGCAGGCCGACTATAACGATGCAGGCTGGCTGCGTACCGCCGTCAGCGCCGATTTCAGCGGCGCC
>JAFQKO010000014.1 GCA_017396865.1 Clostridia bacterium
CACATACGCGATCGGGATCATTTCGACGAATTCGGCACTCTTTTTCAGGGAATGTAAAACCGATCCTCCCGCCATCGAGCGGGATTATTTTGGATATATTCCGCAATCCTCAAATAATCCGCCTCGTCCCGTATGATGTGATCGTAATAGGAACGTTGCCAGATCTGTTCGCCGAGTTCTTTTGTGACCAATGTTTTGAACGAACGAATCAGCTGCGAAACAGACTGCGTAGGGGACGATGCCCACATCGTCCCGCTCCTTATCACAACAATCAAATGAATGTGATTCGGCATCATAACGTATCGATCGATTCCGGGCATCGACCGAAGGTATTTTTCTGCAATTTTCCCACGCGTTGTCGGGACGATGTGGGCATCGTCCCCTACGAGGGCACTTAATATTGGTTAGTGGTTTTGGGTGCAGAGGGTGATAAAATAGGCACCGTCGGCGCTATAATCATACCCTTTCAGGCGGTTTGGTTTCCGCGTAATCATTGTAACTCCAAAATCTCCTCCTCCATACCGCATTCACGGGCGATGATGGCAACCCATTCACGGCAGGTATCAAAATCGGAAAAGGCGGTGAGGGCATGGTTGGTATCGACCTTGCCGCCCCGCTCCCAACGCAGAATCAGCAGTTCTGCGCCGTGGTCTTCGAGCACGCCGAGGTCGGTCACCGCATTTTTGGCGGCGGTGAGGCTGCCTTCTGCGGCGATGCGGGCATTGCCCTTGGCATCATAGGCGGTGACGGTATAGGAGATCGCCTGCTCCTTTAAGGTATCGTTGGCAAGGTAGAGGTGCATTGCCTCGCCGTTGGCGGGGCGGGTGGCAATCAGCGCCACCTCCTGCTGAGCCTGCCGCAGCCAGAAATAGGGAAGCTTACGGTTGCCGTCGCAATCGATGACCGAATAGTTATACAGCATGGGGAACATATCCCAAAGGGACCACCAAAGCACCCCTGTTTTCAGCGGGTGGATGCGGCAATACTCCACCACGTCCTTATAGATCTCGGCGCAGGCCAAATTGACCGCCAACGTGCAGTCCTTGAATTCATCTAACGTGAAATCCCGCCCGTAGCGATCCATACAAAGCGCCTTGGCGGAGTTACGCCAAACGGTGAAGTAGTTATCGTCCTGATGGAGGGTATCGAAATGATGCGGGGGATCGGTAGGGAGCACAGGCGCATCCCAAAGCCGCTCGGCGCGGGGGCGCTCCCGCTCAAAGATTCGCTCGTTGACTGCGATCGCATTAACGGGCATGGGCCCTACCTCGCTGATAAAGAGGCTGGGCAGCTCCCGCAGCTTTTGATGGAACTCCACCGCATTGGGGTAAAAATGGATGTCCGGCAGATGGTTGGTAGGCCCGCCCGCCTGCATGGCGCGAAATTCCGTATCGGAGATATAGGGCGAGCTGGGCAGATAGGAGCGATAAGGGTCGTGGCGGCGCACCGCATCCTTCAGTACCCTGCGGGAGATGGCCATATCGGAGGGCAGGATCCCACCCTGAGGATGCAGCCAATAGATACATTTATCGTTCTCATTATCCCCGCACCACAACGCAAGGCAGGTATGGTTACGCAACTTGCGCAGGATGAATTCCGCCTCCTTGGCATAGAGGGCGCAGGCGCGCTCATCGGTAGGCGGCACCTCGCAGGCGAGCATGAAATCCTGCCAGACGAGGATGCCATGGCGATCGCAGAAATCATAGAACGCGTGATCCTCATAGATGCCGCCGCCCCAGATCCGCACCATGTTGCAATGGAGGGCGATCAAGTCCCGCAGCTCCACCTCCGAGGCGGTCTTGGCATCCGCCTCCGCGCCCATGGGGCTCAGCGGCTTCCAGTTGGTGCCGCGAATAAAGATGGGCTCGCCGTTCACGATAAAGCGGAAATTGCCCGTACCGTCGGCGTTGAGATCCTCCACCCAGTCGAATTTTACGGTGCGGATGCCGAAGGGCGCTTCATGGCAGGCGGAAACAACGCCGTTTGCCAAAATCTCCAAACGCAGGGTATAGAGGAAGGGTTCGCCCCAGCCCGCAGGCCACCATAGCGTTACGTCTTCCATCGGGATCTGGTATTGGGACGCTCCTTGGGTGAAGCGGATGGGCTTTTCGTTGGTAAACACGACCCGTTCGCCATCCAGCAGGCTCAGCCGCACGGTATAGCCCCGCAGGGACTTGGCATCGGTTCGATACACCCAATGGGCGCCGATCACCGCTTCCTTTTCGGTGATCTTGGCGGTATAAAGATAAACGTCCTCTAAGCGGCAGGGGGGGAGCTGCTCCAAATAGACCGAGCGGATGATGCCGCCGGTCAGCAGGCGGGGCGCATTATCCCAGCCGTATTGATGGCGGGCCTTGCGCAGATAGGCCGAGGAATCGTAATAGCCGGGAAAGCCCACGTGGGCGGCCGACTGATCGTGGATAAACTGACGCGCCCAAAGCTCGCTGCTGCGGATCACCACCTTCAGCTCGTTGGTGGGCTGCAAGCGATCGGTGACGTCGAAGCGATAGGCAAGATGCATATTTTCGGTATCACCCAGTTTTGCGCCGTTGAGATAGATCTCGGCGATGGAATCGATCCCCTCAAAGACCAGCTCCTGCCGATGGCCCGCAGACAAAAGCGGTGCGGAGAAGGAGGTAGTATAGCACCAATCGTCCACCCAATCGAAGGGCTCGGTGGCATCAATGCGGTCGGCAGGCAGATAATCATCCAAAAGCCCTAACTGCTGCAAAACAGGCTCCCGATTGCCCGGCACCTGTGCCGTCGTTGAGATCAATTCTCCGCTCGGTGCGGTGAAGCTGAAATTCCACGTTCCGTTCAAAGAAATACGATGATTCATATCTCTCGCTCCTTTTATCTTCGTTGTTTTTATTTTATCATCCCATCCTCCATTTGTAAACCTACGAAAAGAAGAACCCGCCACCAATTCATTTGGTGGCGGGATCCTCTTTCAGGGGTCGCGGCGTATTGGTCAGGCCGATCATATAATCAGCGGAAACGTTATAGTAAATACACAGTTTCTTGATGATATGCGTGGGAATCTCCGTTTCACCGGTTTCCCACCGTCTGTATTGCGTGGTATAGGTATTGAGCATCTTTGCTATCTCAGCCTGCGTTTTATCGTGATCTTCCCGCAAATCCCGAACGCGCCCGTATTCATATTTCATAACTATCTCCATTTCGTTTAATTTTTTTGATTTTGCAAATAATCATCCAAAACCATTTTACACGAAAACACAATAATGTGTTGACAATAACACATTATTGTGTTATTATTTGTTGAGATCACGAATTAAAAGGAGAATTCTATGGCAAACACAGATGACCGTCAAATCTTTTGCAACAACGTCAAGCAATTACGCATCAACAAACGCTTGACGCAACGGGAGATGGCCAAATTACTCAAAATCGGCGTCAATAGCCTGCGGCAGTTGGAGCAAGGCAAAATCCCCCCGCGGATGAACTGCGAGATTATCCTGAACATCTATCGGGCTTTTGATCTCTCTCCCCATCAACAGTTTTCCCCGCTCAATCCCATGGAACTAACGGTTGAAAAACAAGACCCAACATGATATAATAAAAGCAACAACGCTCGCAAAGGAATGTTTTTTATGAAAACGCATACCATTGTTGCCGGGGTAAACGGATGCGGAAAAAGCAGTCTGACCGGCGTTTTGCGCACCGAGCTTGATAATCTCGGAAAAATTATAGACGTTGATAAAATCACCGCTGCCTGCGGCGGGAACGCTGTTGAGGGCGGGAAGAAGGCGATCTCCATCATCGAGGAGTGCTTGGAAAAGGAGATCTGCTTCACTCAGGAAACCACCCTTTCGGGCCGAAAAACCCTCAACACCGTCAAGCGGGCGATCGAAAAGGGCTATTACATCCGCCTCTATTACGTCGGCTTGGATACTTTGGAGGAAAGCTTGCTCCGCATTGAAAACCGCGTAAGGCGGGGCGGCCACAACATCGATACCGACACCGTTTCCAAGCAATTCGGCAAGCGGTTTGACGATCTGCTGCAGGTTTTGCCCCACTGCAACGAAGCCACCTTTTACGATAATGACAACGGCTTTGTCACCGTTGCCAAGTATAAAAACGGAGAGCTTCAGCCCATCGGTCATACGCAACCGAAATGGATGGCAGAGTTGAAGAAAAAAATAGATAATCCTTAAAGAAACAAGATCCATACCAAAAATGCTGTCTTGCATCGCAAGACAGCATTTTTCAGGTAGACAAAACAATCAAAATGGCGTAGAATGGTGCAGAGAACAGGAGGGATGCTATGATACTGATTATTTCCCAGATCATCGGAATTGCGGCGGTTGCGCTGTATCTTTTGAGCTTCCAGCTCAAAAAGCGGCGGCAGATCGTTGGCGTCACCTGCCTTTCCTACCTCTTTTACGTGACACAGTACCTGATGCTGGGCGCCTTCGCCGGCGCCATCTTAGATATTTTATCCGCAGGGCTCTCCTTTTGCGCGGGCAAAAAAAGCGCGCTTGGGCGGTTTGCCAAGTGGGTGGCGGCGACGGGGCTCGGTGCGATCGTTGCGGCGGGGCTGGTCATCACCTATCTGCAGCGGGACGCCATCGAGCTGCTCCCCATCGCAGGAGCCGGGCTGCAGGCAGGCGGGCTATGGTTCAACAAGGAGCAGACTATCCGTTGGTTTGGGCTGGCGGGTGCTCCCTTTTGGCTGGTGTACAACTTTATGTCGCAGGCCTACGGTGCCGCCGTCGGCGCGGCGCTGACCATCGTTTCCTCGGCGGTGGCCCTTGCCCGCTTTAAAAGAAACGTGAGTGTTGTAAAAAACGGAAAAAGTGGTATAATAAAGTAAAAAACAATGACGAGGAAAACCGATGCTGCTCTATATACTCCTGATCACCCTTGGGGTGCTTTTACTTTTATGGCTCTATCTGATCAAGCCGCGGCTGCGGCGGCCTGCGCTGCTGCGTACGCTGCGGCAGGCGCAGTTTGCCCATCGGGGGCTGCACAACATCCAAAACGGCGTGCCCGAAAATTCCATGCTTGCCTTTCGGCGGGCGGTGGAGGTGGGCTGCGGCATTGAGCTGGACGTACACCTCAGCCGCGACGGCAAGCTGATCGTGGAGCACGACGACACCCTCGACCGCACCTGCGGCGTACCCCTCACCATCGAGGAGAGCGACTCTGCCGACCTTACCGCCCTCACCCTGGAGGGGACGACCGAGCGCCTGCCCCTTTTGGAGGAGGTTTTGGCGCTGGTGGACGGCAAGGTACCGCTGCTGATCGAAGCGAAGGTGGTTAAGGGCAATGAAAAGGCGCTCTGCGCCGCCATCTATGCGCAGATGCAGGGCTACCGCGGCGACTACTGCGTGGAATCCTTCGACCCGCGGGCGATGCTCTGGTTTCGGCGCAACGCCAAGGAGGTGGTGCGGGGTCAGCTGGCGGGCTACATCCGCAAGAGCGGCACGCCGCTCCATCCCGCCGTTGATTTTGCGCTGCATCATCTGCTGGTGAACGCCATCTCCCGCCCCGATTTCATCGCCTACAACTACAAGGACGCCTCCAATCTCTCGCTGCGGCTCTGCCGCATGATCTACCGCGCGCCCACCTTCCTCTGGACCATCCGCTCCGAGGAGGCTGCGCAACGCGCCGAGCGGCTAAACGCTGCACCAATTTTTGAACAATTCTAAAAAGGGGTAGCATTTTTCCTGAAACCTTGCTATAATAAACCCAAAAGAAGGTGACGTTTTGAAATCTCCCATTAACTATACCGTAATGCCCTGGATGGACAGCGTGGTGATCGGCTACATTGTGCCGATTGCGATCGCCGTTATTCTGGCATTCAGCATCTTTGCCTTTTTCTTCCGCAGGCACAACATGACCATGCGGCGCGGCTCCTTCGCGCTGATCACCAACACCGTTTGGATCACCATGCTCAACCTCTGCGTTTTCTGCCTCGCCTTTTGGCAATGGGCGTTCCTGATCGCAACGATCCTTTCTCTGCTGTTCGTTTCGGTGATCCGCCACGAGCTGAAAACCGCCTACGACGATGAGCTGGGCGGACGTTGGGGCCTGTTCCCCGCCATCCGTACCATCCGCGGCGAAGCGTTCGCTGATCTTTCGGTGGAGGAGCAGCTTGCCTATAAGGAAAAGGTGGTTCCCTATCAGTTCCATTGGTACTATTTTGTGCCGATTACGGTGCTGGTGCCGTTTTGTATTATTCTCAGCTTGGATCTGCTGGGTGTTGCCGACTATATCTTCGAAGTTTACTACTTCCCCCTCCCCGCCATATAGGGGGCGGCTCCGAAAATTGCGCAAACCGCCGAAAAGAAATTATTAGGGTTTGTGCAAACTTTAAATTCCTTCCTATGAAGCTATAATAAAATGAAAACTCGGCCAATTTTGGCCGAGTTTTTTCCTTATTCTTCAACAGGACTGATTACTGCCCCGTTAAGAACAATCAAATTCATGGGTAAAATCCCATATCGTTTCCTTTTTTCAGCGGTCTGCGCCATTATCGGAGCCATACATTGATTATGTAGAGACCTGCGGTGAACGAGAATGGATGCAGATCTCGCCGATCGCTCCCGATGGCGTATGTGATACGCTGAGAGGGGCGATCGGCGGGAAGCTGAAAAAAATAAAATGAAAACTCGGCCAATTTTGGCCGAGTTTTTTCCTTATTCTTCAACAGGACTGATTAC
>JAFQKO010000101.1 GCA_017396865.1 Clostridia bacterium
CCGCTTCCTGGGCAGAATTGCGGGCAATGCGGGCGTATTCTCCTGCATGGAGGACATGGAGCGCTTTATGCAGATGCTTTTACATCAAGGCAAGCCGCTCATCCGCCCCGAAACCCTCAAAACGGCGGTGCAAAATTACACTATTGGGATGAGCGAGAGCCGCGGACTCGGCTTTTTATACGTCGACGAACGGTATGCCCAGGCCGGCGGGCTGTTCCCCAACGGCAGTTTCGGGCATTGCGGACATACGGGACAATCCATCTTCATTGACCCCGAAAGCAAGCTGTACGTCATCATTCTGTCGGACGCCACCCGCGCCGTCAAGCTATACGGCGACGGAAGCTACGAGACGGTTAAGCAGATGCGCGCCGATCTCCATGCGGCAATCAAGGAGGATTTAACATGAGAGTTGTTAACGTTATGAACTTCGTTCGCCGCATCGACGAACGCAAAGAGATCAGCTATGAGCCGATGTTCCAAACCACCAAGCGAGAGCTGGAGCTGGTCAACGAATACGGATTGGACAACACCTTTTTGTTGCAATACGATGCGCTGATCGACCCCAACTATCAAAAGTTGTTCAAAGAAAAGGCCACCGAGCGAACCGAGCTGGGGCTTTGGTATGAGATCGTGGAGCCGCTGACCACCGCCTGCGGCATGCCCTATAACAGCGCCTACGGCTGGAAATGGGATTGGCACATTGTACCGGGCTTTTCGATGGCCTATTCCCCTGCCGAGCGGGAAAGGCTGATCGACCAAGCGATGGGAAAATTCAAGGAGATCTTTGGCTATTATCCCAAAACGGTGGCAAGCTGGCTGATCGATACCCACACCATCAACTATTTGACCTCGCACTACGACATCAGCGCCCTGGCCATTTGCCGCGATCAGCTCAGCACCGATGCCTACACGCTGGTGGGCGGCTATTTCAATCAGGCCTACTATCCCTGCAAAAAGAACGTCTTTACCCCCGCCCAATCCGCCGAGGAGCGGATCAACGTTCCGATCTTTCGCCTGCTGGGGCCCTGCCCTCTGCATAACTACGAATCCAGAAAATATATCAGCGAAGAGCAAAAGGGCATCGTCGGATGCTATACCATGGAGCCGGTTTGGCCGATGGGCTATACCTCCGAATCGGTGGATTGGTATTTTAAAACCACCTTTGAAAACGAGGATTTAGGCTTTTCCTACGTCCATTTAGGGCAGGAAAACAGCTTCGGCATCTCCAAGGAAATCATCAAGCCCTTGCTCATGCAGCTTGATCTGCTGAAAAAATACCCCCAAGCCAAGGTGATGAAGATGGGGGATGCGGGCGAGGCCTTTAAGGCGAGCTATCCCGAAAAAACGCCCGCCACCTGCGTGGCGGGGCTGACCAACTGGGACACCGAGGATTTCCAATCGGTCTACTACGATTGCCAAAAATACACCGCTAACATTGCCCGCTTTGAGGAACAGCTCTTTCTGCGCAGCCTCTTTCTTTTTGACGAGCGGGTGGCGGAGCATTATCTCACCGAGACCTGCACCACCTTCGATGCGGTCTATGAAAATCAGCCGCTCATCAACAATGCCCAATGGGTCGGGCGGGAGCGCACGAAGAATTTCGGATTGCTGATCGATACCGAAGCTACCCCCTTCACCGCCGAAAAGAGCGGAGAGGGCTGTTTGAAGATCGCATGGAACGATAAGAGCGTTATCTTTAGCGAGGATGGCATTACCGTTACTGCCGAAACGCTGACCCTGCGGCTCGGCGAGCCCACTGCCGAGATCGCCCTTAAGGGCAACACCCTCAGCTATACCTACAACGGAAACCGCTACGGTCTGCGGATCGAAAACGCAACCGTTGCCCCCTGCGAGGGCGGCTATACCATTCAAACCAAGGATGGCCAATGCGCCTTGATCCCTGAAATTCAATAAAGCAAAATAAAAAAGAGCGATCACGCTCTTTTTTATTTTGCCTTAATATCAACAATAACATATTCCGCAGGGGCCGCATTCTTCAACGGAAATCCCCAGCCCGCAAGGCCTGAGGTAACGATTGCCTGCGTATCCGCATCGATCTGCGTATGCCCATAGACCGCATCGTCGGAACGGATCAGAGCGCTGATCCAATTCACGGGGAAGATCTGCCCGCCGTGAGTATGCCCCGAGAGCAGCAGGTCGGTGCCCGCCTCCCCATTTTGAGCATATTCCTTCGGCTGATGGTCGAGGGTTAAAACAAATCGACTTTGATCCACCGTTTTGATCAGATCGGCAATCTCTGCCCTTCCCTCTTTTTTCAGGCTAAAGCCGCGGTCGTCACGGCCGACCAGCACCAGATCGTCATTAATATTGAGGGTTTCATCCTTCAGGATGGTAATGCCGTTGCTTTCAATGGCCTGCACCAGATCCTCGGCGGTATATTCGCTGCGAATCAACGACATTGGGCGGTCGTGGTTGCCGTAGACGTAAAAGATACCATACTTACTCTCGATGCCGCCCAAGGTGCGGAAAACAGCCTCCACGCCATCCTTGGTGGTGGCATCGTCGATGATATCCCCGCCGAGAACAACGAGGTCGGGCTTCTCTGCGCTGACCTCAGCGCAAACTGCGCGCAGCTCCTCCTCATCCAAGGTGATCCCGAAATGAATATCCGAAAGCAATGCCACCCGATACCCTTTGGGACGGATGCTTTTTTCGGTATAAACCGTATAGCTCGTTTGCACCACGTTGTGCATATTGTAATAGTCGTAGCCCAGCAGCAAAAGGGTAAGCACCAGCGGCACAACCAAAAAGCCATAGAGCTTTTTCCATACGGAAAAGCCATCCTCATACCGCTTTTTGGCAGTGATTCTCAAAATAAAGTTTACCAGCTGCACCAAAAGTGCCAGCACCACCACGTGCAGCAGCACCACCACACCGAAGGTGCCGAAGAAGAGGCCGATGCCGCAAAGCAGGGCGGCAATTGCCCAAAGCAGCGCCTTTTCCCGCTTACGGGCGAGAGAAAAGCCGCAGGTCTGACCGAAGCGTTTTGCCAAAAAGTACAGATAGATACCGATGGCGATCATAAAAACAACGATGATGATCGAAAAAAAAAGCATGCACAGCCCCCTTCTCAGCCTATAAACGATACTCCGAATTGATACAGTAAATATACGGTCGGCCATACGAACATATGGCTATCGAACCGATCCAAAAATCCACCGTGACCGGGGAAAAGATTTCCATAGTCCTTCACGCCGACGATCCGCTTGAGGCAGGACATCGAAAGATCGCCGATCTGGCCGATGACCGAGGCGGCAAGCACAACTACGCAAAGGGCAAGCAGATCGACCTTTTGATAAAACAACCCGATGACCACCGCAATCACCAATGCCGAAAGCGTACCGCCGATCGCACCCTCCACCGTTTTCTTGGGGCTGGTGATCGGCGCCAGCTTATGCTTGCCGAAAAAGCGGCCGGTAAAATAAGCCAGGCTATCGTTGGCGATGGGGATCAGCACCGAAAAGATCAGGTAAATCAATCCATACTTTTCGTCCTGATAGCGCAGCTCCACAATCGATTGATAGAACAGCACCGTCATCGGCATACAAAGCAGGACCGATACCGTCGGCAACGTAAAGCTGTGCTTCCTCTCCATCAGGATGATCACAACGGTAAACGCAAGGATTGCCACCGCGTAGATCGGCAGCAAAACCCAATGATAAAACGGAACCGAAACAACGTTCAGCACCACCGCCAGCGCAGAAAAAACCGCAAAGCCGACCTTAAGTGCCGTTGATTTCTTCAGGCGCTGCAGCTCAAACAAGCCACCGACGGTGATCAGCAGGATAAACGGGCGAAAAACCCATTCCACATCCGAAAAACAGATCACTGCGATCGCCACCAAAATAAAGCAAGCGCCGGTAATGATTCGTTGTTTCATAATATGCTCCGTTCTGCCGCATTTCATACGGCATTTTCTTGATTATTTAATCAGGCCTTCCCTTGCTTTTCCAGCCGCGCCTGCTCGCGGGCGCTGACCTTGCCCTCGGGCTTGATCTCGCCCGCCTTGGTCAAGGCAACCTTGGTCAGATAGGGGCCAACCAGCTCATAGATCAGCACCGCAAAGAGGGTGATATTAGAAACTATGCTGCCAATATCGCCCAAAACGGTCGCCTTATCGGCCATACCCAACGCAACACCCGCCTGAGGCAGCAAGGTAATACCGAGATATTTCACAATCGTAGGCTCACATTTCATCAGCTTGGCGCTTGCCGTTGCGCCGGCACATTTACCGATAGAGCGCATCAGAATATAGACCACGCCAATCGCAACAATGATCGGATTTTTAAAGCTGGAAAGCTCTAATTTCGCACCGCTGATAACAAAGAATAGGATGAACAGCGGGGCTGTCCAACGATCGATCCGATCCATCAGCTCCTCGGAGAATTCGCAGACGTTGCAGAACACCGTACCCAGCATCATGCAAACCAACAGGGAGGAAAAGGCAATGTGAATGCCGCCGATCTCAAATTTCAACATAGAGAGGGCCACGGTCAGCATCACGAAGGTGACCGACATCGCCATACGCTTGGAGCGAGAATGGAAGAACCGCTCGAAGAAGCTGAATAAAAAGCCCATCACAGCCCCCAGCACCAAGGAAAGAATAACCTCCAAAATAGGCTCCAGCACCACCGAAAGAACGTTCACGTGACCGTCGGTCAGCGCCTTTGCAACCCCAAAGGAGACGGCAAACAGCACCAAGCCAACCGCATCATCCAGTGCTACAATGGGAAGCAGGATGCGGGTAACGGGGCCCTTGGCCTTATACTGCCGCACCACCATCAGCGTTGCGGCGGGAGCAGTTGCGGAAGCAACGGCGCCCAGCAGAATTGCCGACGGCAAGGGCAGCTGCTCGGGGAACAGAAAATGCACACCGATCAACGCCGCATCCACCAAAACGGTGGCGGCTACCGCCTGTAAAACACCGATCACCGCCGCCTGCTTACCGATCTGCTTGATCTGAGAGAGGCGAAACTCATTACCGATGGAAAAGGCAATAAAGCCCAACGCCACATCAGATAAAATCTGATATTGTTTAAAATCCCCATCTAAAAAACCAATTCCGTCCAAACCCAAAGAGCCGAGCAACGTCGGACCGATCAGTATACCCGCCACCAAATAAGCGGTAACAGCAGGCAAAGAAACCCGCTTTGCCAACCGAGATAGCATTAATCCGGCAAATAAAGCGATGGATAAACTTAATAAGATTTTAATTTCATTTTCCAAAACAATTCCCTCCTAAAATCCTATCATTCCAACATATTATTATAATCCTCTTTTTCAGGGATGTCAAGGGATTGTCGGGGGAAAAAGCGGTTGTTTTAATGCGATTTTTATGATAGAATAAAAGCATCAATTTAAAACGGAGGAAGCCTATGTACCGCATCAAAATCACCGCCATCCGCAAGGCCTGCTACCCCGATCTGATGGCAAAATACGAAAACCCCATCGAACACACCTGCGACGTGGAGGAGGGGCAGATTTTTTATTCCGAAAACGGGCAGCGGCCCGAAAGCCTATGTGAAAGCGCATGGGAAAGTATGCGCAGCTTTGCCGAAGCGCTCGCTCGCGGCGAGGGCAACTTTTACGACGGATGGATGAAGAACCCCTATTCCGCCCTCATCTCCTGCAACGACGGCTTTCGACCGGTCAGTTTTTTATTGGAAAGGATCGATGAAAAATGAGAAAAAACTTCGGAGCAAAAGCAAATCTTTATCCCATGCCTGTTTTAATCATCGGCACCTATGACGAAAACGGTGTGCCGAATGCCATGAACGCCGCTTGGGGCGGTATCAGCGAGGCGGATGAGATCTCCATCTGCGTAGACGACGGGCACAAGACCGCCGCCAATCTGCAAAAAAGCGGCGGCTTCACCGTCAGCGTGGCCGACGTGGACAATCTCGTTGCCGCCGACTACGTGGGCATCGTATCGGCCAACAGCGTACCCGACAAAATCGCCCGCGCGGGCTGGACAGCCATCAAAAGCGACTACGTGAACGCTCCTCTCTTTGCCGAGCTGCCCTACGCACTGGAATGCAAGCTGATCTCCTACGACACCGAAAGCTGCCGTCTGGTGGGCAAAATCCTCAACGTCAGCGCCGACGAGCGCATCCTTACCGACGGAAAGCTGGATCTCGCCAAATTCCGTCCTATCACCTACGACCCCACCTACCACAACTACATCGCCCTCGGCGAAGCAGTTGGCAAGGCCTTTTCGGACGGAAAAAAGCTGAAATAATGCTCGGGTGTACTGAAAACAGGACACCGCACCTGCTATAATGGGTTCAAACACGAAAAGGAGCTGATTTCATGAAACCGACAACTGAACGAATCGAACTTCATCTACACACCAAATACTCGACAGAGGACAGCGTAATCGCTGTAGACGACGCACTCCTTCAAGCCTCGGTTCGCCGTCAAAAGGCCGTTGCCATCACCGATTATATGAGCGTGCAGGCCTTTCCCTCAGCCGCAAGGATCGCCCAAAAAATCGGGATCAAGGTGGTGTACGGTGCCGAGCTGAAGATGACCGACGCGGACGCAGAAACGGTGCACATTACCCTTCTGGCGCAAAACCAAATCGGCCTGCGCCATCTCTATGAACTGATCACCCTCGCCCATACGACCTACAATGATCAGGGGAATTCCATCCCCCGTCATGAAATAGAGCGGCTGCGGGAAGGGCTTTTGATCGGCAGCGGATGCCTGAAGGGTGTGCTCTATCAAAAGGCGCAACGAAGCGCCTCCGCCCAAGAGCTGGCCGAGGCAGCCGCCTTTTTCGACTATATTGAGCTGCTCCCCTACGCAGAGCCTGCCATCAACGTTGCGCTGTTGGCGGCAGCCGATGCAAACGGTCTGCCTGCGGCGGCGGTGGGCAACGCCCATTACGTCGATCCCGAGGATGCGCTCGCTCGCGCTGTTTTGCTGGAGCATAACCGCTGCAGCACCGATCAACCGCCGCTCCACCTTCGCTCCACCGAGGAAATGCGGGCTGCATTTTCTTATCTGCCGCCCGAACGCATCGACGAGGTGGTGATCTCCAATCCTGCGAAAATTGTCGATCAAATCGAGAAGCTGCAGCCCCTCCCCGAAGGCATACGGTTACCCGCCTTCCCCGGAGATGCGCAAACCCTTTCGGAAACGGTTTACCGCGCCGCCCGCGCGCGCTACGGTGAGCCTCTGCACCCCGTCGTTGCCGCACGATTGGAGGCCGAGCTCGGCATCATTGCCGACCACGGCTACGCCATTTACTACAACATCGCTCGCAAGCTGGTTGAGCATTCCCGTGAATTGGGCTATCCCACCTCCGCCCGCGGGACGGTAGGCTCGATGCTCACCGCCTATCTGCTGGAGCTGACCGCCGCCGATCCGTTGCCGCCCTATTATCGCTGCCCCCAATGCAAGAAGGTGGAATTCCTGCCCGAAGGAGAAGCTCTTTGCGGCCTTGATCTGCCTGATCGACCCTGCTCCTGCGGCGGCACCATGCAGGCCGATGGGCACAACATTCCCTTCGAAAGCTTTTGCGGCATCAACGGCTCCAAGGTACCCGATATTGATCTGAATTTTTCCGACGAATGTCAGGCTGAAATGCATGATTACGCGCGAACGCTATTTGCCCCCAATCAAATTTGCTATGCAGGCACCATTGCAACCTTCCTGCAAAAAAACGCAAACGAGCTGCTGCAAGCCTACCTCATGAACCATTCCATTCCCCTCGACAAACGAGAGCAGAAGCGGATCGTTGATCTGCTGATCGGCGTAAAGCGTTGCTGCGGCTACCAACCCGGTTCGTTGATGATCTTTCCGCAGCCGTCACCCTTCGACGTTTCCCCCATTCAAAAACCGGCGCGGCTTTTCGATCCCGACGTTATATCGACCCATTTTCAAGCATACGAGCTGCGCAGCACCATCCTGAAGCTGGATCTTCTCGGCCACGCTGCAAACACCCTGCTGAAAAAAATGGAGGAGCTTTCGGGCGTACCGCACACAGAGATCGTGCTCAACGACCCGGCGCTTTATCAATTCCCGTTCGGCACCCTCGGTATTTTTGAGCTGGACAATCCCTTTGCGCAAAAGCTGATTCATACGCTTAAGCCCACCTGCTTTTCCGATCTGATGCTGATCTCCGGCTTTTCTCACGGCACCGACGTTTGGTACGACAACGCCGAAAACCTGATCTTAAGCGGTTGCCATACGCCGCAAGAAACGATTGCCTTCCGCGAGGATGTTTTTCAAGCCCTGCTTCGCTATGGATTATCTCGCAAGTATGCCTATTACATTATGGAGCAGGTTTACAAAGGCCGCGGTAATCGATTGGATTCGGATGCTCTTGCATTAATGCGCAGCCACGGTGTTCCGCATTGGTTTATTGAAAGCTGCCGCAAAATCAAGTATCTCTTCCCAAAGGCGCACGCCGCCGCCTATTGCATGTCGACGGTGCGGCTTGCCTATTATAAGCTCCACCACCCCACTGCCTTTTATGCCGCCCTCCTTTCCTGCCGACCCGAAGAAACCGAGGCGATCCGCGCAGAAGCCAAGCAACGCGGCATCGAGCTGAACTGAAAGAATCACCGCTGAGCAAACGCTCGGCGGTGATTCTCTTATACAAAATAGGTTCCGTATTCTTTCATAAAGCGCTCGCATTCCGCTTTTTCGGTGATCCAGACCATGACGTAGGCTTCTTCAATGCCAAGCCGATGATAGGCTTCAAAACGGTGGTTGCCGTCGTTAAGCTCGAATGCGGGCTTGCCCTGTTCATTGATGAGATAATGAACGATCAGCGGCGGCATATCCAGCTCTCGCTTGATTGCCTCCATCAGCTCTGTTACGTGCTTTTCAAACCAGCCCGGATGCACCCGATATTGCATTCCCTCCTCGGGGCCGCAACAGCGGGTAAAGAGCGATAGCGGCATTTTAACAGGGCCGAGAAACGTCCGCTTGAACAGCTTCAGCCCGTCGGAGAAGGGCTGATTATTCCCATCGGAAAGTAAATAAGCATGAATCCAATCCTCCAGCCTGCCCGCCTTGGCAAATTCCTGCGCCGAGGATAAGCTGCATTTATATTCCATTTCGATTGCCTCCTTTTTGGAATAAACGATCTTTTTAATGGAGTCGCAGGAAAGATAAAATTCCTTCGCCAGCCGCTCGATCTCCTCCCCCGCCCGAAACCGCTCCCGAATCGTTCGGTTTCGTTCCGCGAGATATTGCTTATACCCCGAAGATTCGCCCCATCCCCGCTTTGCTTCATTGGACGGGATATACACCAGCTTTCCCGATGCATATCGCTGAATCTCTTCCAACAGCGGCGCCGGGAACAAATCTCTGCCGTTTTCATATTTCATTTTTTCGTCACCTCATGCTTTTATTTTAAAGGATATCCCGAAAAAACGCTATGGTATAAATCAGTATAATTGTTTTTTACCGTTTGATCTTTTTTATATTCTAAATCATAAAGCATTCCTTTGTCAACCGATTTCAAAAATGAAAATAATATGCTATAATAGACCTAAAGGATGGTGATGATCATGAAAAAACGGTGCAGTTGGGTGAATTTAAAGAATCCCCTTTATATTCAATACCACGACGAGGAATGGGGGCGTCCGCTCCACAACGATCAGGCGCTCTACGAGCTTTTGATATTAGAGAGCTTTCAGGCGGGGCTTTCCTGGGAATGCGTGCTCAATAAGCGGGAGGCCTTTCGCGCTGCCTTCGACGGCTTTGAGATCGACAAAATCTGCGCCTACGATGAGCAAAAACAGCAGGCGCTGCTGCAAAACGCAGGCATCATCCGCAATCGCTTAAAGATCAAAGCCGCTATCCAAAACAGCCTTATATTCAAAGAGATTCAAAGAGAGTTCGGCTCCTTTGACCGCTACATTTGGGGCTTTACCGACGGAAAAATCCTGCGGGAGCCCTTCACCGAGCGCACCACCTCTCCCCTCTCCGACACCATCTCCAAGGATCTCAAAAAGCGGGGAATGACCTTCGTCGGCTCCACCATCATCTATTCCTATCTGCAGGCTATCGGTATCCTCAACGGCCATGCCGAGGATTGCGGTTGGCAATAAAAAAACGCCCTTGGGCGTTTTTTTATTCGTTCAGACAAAGCTTGACCAAATCCTCCCCGTAGTCGTTGCGGAAAAGCATGACGTACTTTCCGTTCACCTTCGCCACACCGGCATTAAAGATCAGCGCCGCTTCATACGGAATATCCTTATAGGTGAGCACCGGCTTTTCCATTTTTTAATAACAGAACCGAATGGATACATCGCAATACACTCCTTTTTATTCTGTTATCACGCCGTCTGCAAGCAGCATTTTTACTTTTTCTTCTATTACGGAACGGGAAATTGCAACCTCTTTCAGTTCCTGCTCGGTCGCATTAAGATAGAAGCTTGGCGCATAAGCTTTATCGCCGACAATGATTGCATATTTTGTTGCAAAAACTTCGGTGATCTTTGCGGCATTTTTAGAATATAGTGCATCCACCTCTTCCTGCGTATAGCAAACCTGTTCAATAAAACTATAATCACCGTTCTTTTCATAGATGGCAATTGAATGGTTATTAATCCTTTCAAACTCATCTTTTGGCACGTTATACTTTTCGATCACCCGAAGCAACGTGGGAACGTAGTTCGGATTCGATATATTATACTTAAGCCTTTTCATCGCTTCGGTTTCTTGCTCCAGCCACTCATACAGATCTGCTCCGCCGGATTCAACAATATAATCCATCAAGGCGCTGTCCAGCTGGTATAGCTTGGGGACATAAGCACGCTCATATTCAAAATGGCCCTCACCACCGATTGCATTATATTCGGGCAAAGACGGAACAACCACTGCGCTGTTCTCGGGCGGTGTAAGAGATGGCGCTTCAACGTCAAAGATGCCGCTTCTCCATACGCCGAGGCCGACCAACGCCAAGCAAACGCACGCAGCCGCCGCAACCCACACAAAAGAAAAGTGTTTTTTCTTATTCACGGGTAAAGTATTTTGAATATATTGGTCCCCGATCTCACTCAAAGCATACAATAATTCCATGTTTTTCATACGCAAAGCCCTTCCTTCTCAAAGTATTCTTTTAAATCCTTTCGGAGCCGAAACAGCGTTACGGCAACCTGATTCTCCGTCAACCCGCAATCCAGAGCGATCTCCTTAACAGAGCTCATATACCAATAGCGGCGAACAAACAGCGTACAATTCTCAGGCGTCTGCAAAGCCAAAAAGCCGTTTAGTACGTCTTTCACCGCGATGACATCCGCAAGATCTGCGGATTTCTGAGAAACACATTCGGAAAGCTCGTCCAAGATCAGCGGAACCTGTCCGCCGCCTCTCTTTTGAGCAGTCAACTGCTCATACCGATTAAGCGACAAATTTCGAGTAATCCTGCCGAGAAAGGTCTGCAAGCGTTGCGGCCGTTTCGGTGGAATAGTCGACCAAGCCTTCAGATACGTATCGTTTACGCATTCTTCGGCATCCTCATCGCTTTGTAAAATGTTGTACGCGATATAGTGGCAGTATCTGCCGTATCTTTTCGCCGTTTCGATTATGGCGCGTTCGGAACGATCCCAAAACAATTCTATAATCCGTTTATCGTCCATGAATCTTCCCCCTTTCACCCTAATACACCGCGTTTAACCGTTCTATATTACAAGCATTATTCAAAAAAAGCAAGAAAAGCCTCCGCTTTCGCGGAGGCTTTTCTTGTGGCAGGGGCAGTAGGAATCTACCCCTTTGCAACATCAGCGTATCCGTCGCGAGCCTCAACACGCTCCGCGTGTCGTGGAGCGCACGGTGCCAACCGTGCGTGCCACTAAAAAAGGACATCCTTACGGATGTCCTTTTTTAGTGTGTATGTGCTACAAAAAAGATATTATTGCTGTTTTTGCGTATGAATTCGAGCTTTTACAGAAAATGATATATTGCTACGCAATATGATATACGGCTTCCGCCGTATGATACACTTGCTTCGCAAGCATGATATAATATCCGTTCCTTCATATGCCGCAGGCATATATCACCCACCGCAGGTGGATATCATATCGAAGATAAATCACCCGTTCCGGCAGGAACGGATATCATTGAAAAACGACAAGTTTCTGTCGAAACTTGTCGTTTTTCATGGCAGGGGCAGTAGGAATCGAACCCACGACACGCGGTTTTGGAGACCGCTGCTCTACCAGCTGAGCTATACCCCTAAATTTGAATGCTTAATTATTATAATGGAACGATAAGGAAATGTCAATAGTTTTTTTAAAAAAAGAGGGAGGGCTCTCGCCCTCCCTTATAAAGCTTAAACACCCAGCAGGGCTGCGCCGAGGATACCGGCGTCGTTGCCGAGCTTTGCGATACGGATATCGGTACGGGTATCATTGAAGCGGGCATACATTTCCTTCTCTGCGTGTGCCTTAACGGGCAGGAGCAGATAGTCGCCTTCCTTAGAGATACCGCCGCCGATGCAAAGCACCTCGGGCTGGAAGATATTGAGAATATCCACCAGACCGGTCGCAACGGAATGCAGATACTCATCCACAACCTTCTTAGCCTCTTCGTCACCCTTACGCATGGCATCGAAGGAGGTCAGGCCATTGACCTTATCCAAGCTATCGGAGATCTTCCACATCAAGGAATCGGGGTTCTTTTCCATATGCTCACGGGTCGTTTTGATCAGGCCGGAAACGGAAGCATACGCCTCCCAGCAGCCGTTACGGCCGCAGCTACAGGGTCTGCCGCCCTCGTTGATCACGATATGGCCCAGCTCACCACCTGCATGGTTGAAGCCGCTATACAGCTTCCCATTGATGATCATACCGCCGCCGACACCGGTACCGAGGGTAATGGTCACGCTATCCTTGGTGCCTGCTGCAGCGCCGCACTTGGCCTCTGCCCAAGCGGCAACATTGGCATCATTCTCCACGTAGATGGGCATACCGGGGAAATATTTACCCAGCATCTCAGCCAACGGGGTATTGGCAAAGCCCAGATTATTGGCATAGATAACAACGCCCTTTTCGGGATCGATGGCACCGGGAGAGCCGATACCGATGCTCTTCACATCCTCGGCCGCAATGCCTGCACCCTCAATGGCCAGCTTAGCAGCCTCTGCCATACGGGCAACAATATTCTCTGCGCCGCTGCCTGCATCGGTGGGGATGCTGGTCTTATAAACCAGCTTCATCTCCTCGTTGACGATACCGGCCGCAATGTTGGTGCCGCCCAGATCAATACCAAGATAATACATACTCTTAGTCCTCCATATTTCCTAAAATTATTTTATTTAATTCTTCGGCTGCGTTATAGCCCAACCGCTTCTGGCGGTTGTTCATCGCCGCAACCTCAATAACGACCGCAAGATTTCGGCCGGGCTTGACCGGAATGGTCAGCATCGGCACGTCCACGTTCAGAATGGAATTATACTCGGTATCCAAGCCGAGGCGATCGTACATCTTATCCTGATCCCAATTCTCCAGATGGATCTCCATATCGATATTGGCTTCTTCCTTAACCGCACCGATACCGAACAGACGGCGCACGTTGATAATTCCAATGCCGCGCAGCTCGATGAAATACTGGATATTGGACGGAGAAGTGCCCTTCAAAAGTTGGGAATTGACCCGTTTGACCACCACCGCATCATCGGCGATCAATCGGTGGCCGCGCTTCACCAGCTCGATGGCGGTTTCACTCTTACCGACACCGCTTTCACCGGTGAGCAGGATCCCCTCACCGTAGACCTCAACCAAAACGCCGTGCATGGTGAGCTGAGGGCCGAGCTGATCGTTGAGCAAAAAGATCACGTTGCTGACAAACTGGGCGGTATGCATCTCGGTTTTTAAGACTGCCACCTCATATTTTTCGGCAACCTCCAGCAGCTCGGGATAGCAATCCATGCCACGGGTGATCACCAGCGCCGGAAACCGATAGGAGAAAAACTGTTCGAAGATTTCCCGCCGCTTCTCGGCATCAAACTGATCAAGATAGGTATGCTCAACCCGACCCAGCACCTGAATACGGCTATCATCGAAATAATCGAAAAAGCCGACAAGCTGAAGAGCAGGACGGTTGATATCGGTGGAGGTTATCTCATGCTCCAGCCCGCCAACCGGCATATAAGCCGCCTCCAGACCCATTTTTTTTTCATCAGGTCGGAAAGGGTCAATTTCTGATCGGTCATCATTCCACATCACCTCTTTCCATCATTATAACAGAGAATACCGTAGTAATCAAATAAAATGTTTATTTTTTTGTAAAAAAAACACTTGCTTTTCTCGTTTGGCTATGATACAATATCATTTGCGTAAACAAGGAGGTGTTCATCATGGCAAAATGTGAAGTATGCGGCAAGGGTGTAGCCTTTGGTATTAAGGTATCCCATTCTCATCGTCGCAGCAATAAGGCGTTCAAGCCCAATGTGAAGCGTATCAAAGCGGTTGTAGACGGCACGCCCAAGCGTGTTTACGTTTGCTCCAGATGCCTCCGTTCCGGCAAGGTTCAGAGAGCTGTTTAATCGACAACGCTTTAGAGAATAAAGAGGATTTCAAATGAAATCCTCTTTTTTTCATGCCATTTTCAGTTTGCCGACGCCTGCTTCCTCATATACGTAGCCAAAGAGCTTACCATCCTCCCCATAAAGGGTGAAGGTGCGCTCCCCCGTTTGCTCTGCGGTAAGCGGCTCCAGCGCATTTTCTTGCTCATGGTAATAGTACAGCTGCGCAAAGCCGTCAATCCGATTGGCCTCATAATTCCAGCCCGCATAGATATGCTCGGATTGCAGCGGCGTTACGTACGGAACATTCAGCGTGCCGCAGCGGTTACGCAGCAGGCCCGTGAGTGCCCAATCGCTTTCGGTACAGCCGTGGATATGCTCATGCCAATAAAAGTTCTGATCCTCCAGAAAGCTCGGCTTCAGCCCTAAAATTCCAATCTTTTGCTCCGCATCCGAAAGCTCGGCCGCAGCAACGATTGCATCCGCAACCCGCTGATCGTCCTCATAGGTCTCTTTATAATCATGCAGTTCCGAGACCACCGCAACGCAAAACACCAACGCCAAGCCTGAGGCGGCCACCGCCAAGCGCGCATTCTTTCCTCGCAGGATCCACCGCAAAATAAGATCACCGATCAAGGCGAAGCCCGCAAAGCTGCAAACGGTACCGCGCAGCGAGAACCAGGGGTTGGCCAGCACAAAAAACACCGAGATCGGCGCCACCGCCAGCAAAAAGCCGACCAAAAGCGCCCACCAATCCTTACGGCGCACCGCAGACTCCTCCCGCTCCCGCATCGCCGCATACCACAAAAGGATGCAAAGTCCGATCAGCAGCAGCGCAAAAAGGATCGCTCCATCCTGCCACATGATCTGCAGGCCTCTCCAAAAGCCCTTAAACAAGGTATAAAGCCCGCCGCTTGAAAAGGCGGAACGAAGCTGATCCAGAACGTTTGGCAAAAAGGATTTGAAATAATCGGGGGCAGTGGGCAGCATCAGCTCCGAACGCGATGCATAAACACCGCTTTGAGGCAGCAAGGAAATCAGCATGAAATACAGCCCCATATTCAGCGGTGCGGCCAACCCCCACAGGCTTTTCCGCTTACAATCGCGGTAGTTCAAGATTGCAATCAGCACAAACAAGGTGACCGAAAACAGCATTGCCTGCTCATAATAGCAGCAGCTCAGGAATTGCACCAAAATTGCGCCCAAAAGACACGGCCATCTGCCGCCGTCAAAGTACCGTTGCAGCAGCCAAGCGCCGAGCGCGGCAAAAAATATGCCGCAAATAATTCGTGAGGAAGCGCTGACCCAATAAAGCCCCTCCATTCCCAGCGGCAGCAGGGCAAAGAGGACAACGAAGACCCAGCCGGTGCCGAAATGGCGCTTAAACACACCCTTCAGCAACAATGCAGCCGACGCATAAAGGCCCGAAAGGATTGCCACAGCGAGGATCATCAACGGATAAAAGCCCGACCACACGTAGAGATCGCTCAGCCCTGCCGCAGGGCGGGAAAGCAGCATGCCCATTTTCATAACGGGCTCCCAGAGGCTATCGTAGAATTGGGCATTATTATAATATTGAATATAATCGTCGAGCTGATAAAAGTATTGAAAACCGTAGTACAGATATCGGCCGAACACCACTGCAAAAACCGCAAGCCAGGGCAGCAGGATCGGCCAATACCGTTTAAACCGCTCTTTCATAGTTTCTCCCATTTTCAACAAATGCCCATCCTAAGATGGGCATTTGTTCGTTTATTCAGTCGAGGAGTCTTCCCCTTCGCCTTCTCCTTCCCCTTCACCGGGTTTCTCCGGCTCAGGCTCAGGAACGATTGGATCGATATTCGGCTTATCCGAAGGATCATCGACAGGGTCATCCGGCTTCGGCACGATGGGGGTATCCACGCCGGGCGTCTGCTCCCCTTCACCGTTGCCGGGAAGCTCACCGGGCTCGCCCTCCACCACGCCGCAAACGTCGCACGGGGCAGCGGGCGGGCTGACCGCATAGCAATTACCGCTCACCGTTTCTTCGCAAAGCTCGGTGGCAAGCTTACCGCTCTCCACACAGCAGGTATAGGATGCCATACCTGCGGTGGTGGTATAAAGACTCTTATAAGGCAGATCCTCATGAACCACCTGCATCACCCGTTTCCAGGTTACGGCAGCGGGGTTGTTGCCGCTCCAATACACCGTGGCGGGCTTATCATAGCCAAACCAAACCGCTGCGGTATAGTAGCCGGTATAGCCGACAAACCAACGATCCTTATCGTCGTCGGTCGTACCGGTCTTGCCGCCGATATCGGCGCCCCTAAACCGCGCAACGGTACCGGTACCAACCTCGGCTGCGTTTTTCAGCATCGAATTCATAACACCTGCGGTGCTCTTTTCCATCGCCGTATTGGATTGAATATGATTCTCCAAAATCACGCGGCCGTTTTGATCGCAGATCTTGGTAAAGGTATAAGGCTTGATATAGGTACCCTCGTTCGGGAAGGCTGCGTAAGCGGCCGTGATTTCCTTCACGCTGATGCCCTTGGTCAGGCCGCCAAGCGCCATTGCCTGATCGTTTTCATCATGATTGGAGCCGGGCTTGAGGGTGGTAATGCCCAGATTATTCTGCAAGAAATTAAAGGCTACGCTTGCACCCAGCGCATTATTGACCCGAACCGCCACCGTATTGGTGGAGCGAGCAACTGCCTGCTGAACGGTCATATACTTTTCGGTACCGGGACCGTTATAGTTTTTCGGCCACCAATTACCCTTGGAATTCTTGCGAACACCCATATCCTGAACCATCAGGCCGGGCGCAACCCGCGCACCGTCGATCTCCACTTCATATTCGATGGCGGGGGCGTAGGTTCCGATCGGCTTCATGCAGGAGCCGGGCTGGAAGTAGGATTGCGTTGCACGGTTCAAGCCCAGCGCTGTTTTCTTTTCGCCGATACCGCCCGCCATAGCAACGATTGCGCCGGTTTCGTTATCGATGATTACCATTGCGCTTTGAGGGGATTCACCGTATTTTGAGGTGATTTTGGGGAAGTTTTCGGGGTCGTTATAATACTCCGTAACGACCTTTTGCACGTCCATATCCATTGTGGAATAGATCTGCACGCCTTCGGAATAGAGCAGCTTATAGGCATACGACTCGCTATAGCCCTTCTCATTTACCAATGCATCGATGGCATCCAAAATAACCTGATCCACAAAGTAGCTGTTGACCTCAGCTCCTTCCTCGACCTTCATCTCACCCTTAAAGAGCGCCAGCTTTTCATCCTTGGCAGCCTTATGCTCCTCCTCGGTGATCTTACCCAGCTCCAGCATCTTATTGATGACCAGGCGGGCACGCTCCTCGTTCTTTTCGGGATTGGCGACCGGGTCATAAAGGGAGGGATACTTGGTAATGGATGCAATGCTGGCGCACTCCAGCAGCGAAAGCTCATCCAAATTCTTTCCGAAATAAACCTCTGCCGCCGTTTGAACGCCGTAACAGCCCTGCGACAGATAGATGGTATTGAGGTAAACCTCTAAAATCTGATCCTTGGTATATTCCCGCTCCAGATACCATGCGCGGCGGATCTCCTGCACCTTTCGGGTAACGGTTTGCTCATCGTCACCCGTCAGGTTTTTAATCACCTGCTGGGTGATGGTGGAGCCGCCAAAGGTGGAGCCGCTGGAGGGGTTAAAGAAATTCAAAACCGCCGCCAACGTTCGCTTAACGTCAACACCGCTGTGTTCATAGAAGCGTTCATCCTCGATGGCAATAAACGCCCAGCGCAGTTGATCGGGTACGTCCTCGATATCAACCCACTTACGGTTCTCATTGGAGTGCAGCGTTTCGGCTTCAACAGGCTTGCCGTCCTTCATGGCGTAAACAACCGAGGTATACTCCAGAGAGCTATCCACCAAGGAAAGGTCGAATTCATCATCCACGTAGACAAACGCAAACCAGCCGAAGGCGATCACGACGAAGAAGCCGGTAAGCATCATGGTGAGCACAAGACCCCATAAAACCTTACGGGTAATGACCCACCAAAGAGGTGCTTTTTTCTTTTCCTTCGGAGCGGCAGATTCCTCTGCTTCCCCTTCCTGCACCTCTGCTGCCTTACGGCGAAATATTTTATTCCAAAGCTCTTTGATCTTATCCAATGCAATCGCTCCTTGAAATCTATACTAATTCAATATAATTATACCAAACAATTCGCAATAATGCAAGGTTTGGCAAGAAATTTCACAAATTAACGCACCCGTCCGCTGCGGCGGTCGCAATAGAGCCGCCAGCCGCTTTCCACCAGCTCGGTTGCATAAACGGAGAAGGGTCGATGCCGCTTCCCAACCCGCCGCGCAAACCATCCGAAAGAGAGCAGGGTGAGCAGAAAAAAGGTGGCATAGCGCAGATAAAAAAGCATCGTTTTGATCAGATTACCGCGGATCGCCAGCCGCCCGACCCGAATCGCCTGCAAAACCCGCACCTCAGGATAGCAGAGCAGCACGTATTTACAGAGCACGTATCTTAAAAAAACGATAAAAAAGCCGATCAGCACACCGCACCACAGCAATACCGAAAGCAAAATCAAATAAGGAGAACGCAGCATAAAGGCACTCGCCTCTGCAAAGGGATTACCGCCGACAGAAAAGACGTTTTCGCCCGACAATACCAAAAATGCAAAAAACAGCCCCACCTCCGCCAGCGCTCCCGCCAAAAGGAGCAGCAGCCGTTCCCAATAGGTCAGAACCTTTTTCACAAGGGTGAGCAACGCCGCCTTGCCGAGGGCAAGCGGATGCCGAAACAGAAAAAACAGCTCCGAAAAACGCGCCTCGCCGCGCGCCGAGCGTATAAAATATCGCGATATGCCGAAGGAAAAGGGGGCATATATAAAGGAAGAAAGCACCAACACCGCCACGGTGGAGATATAAAAGCCACGGTGCAGACCACCGCGAAAGGCGGCGTAAAAATCGCCGTTGATCTGATACAGAAAAATACCGCCGACAATGAGCAAAATCAATGCAACAAAAACCAATGCGGTCATTGCTGCATAAAACACACCGCGGCGCTCAAAAAAATAAGGATTCTTTCGTTTCATCATAAAAAAATGTGGGGATGTGCTGTTTTAGCACATCCCCAATAATTCACTTGTAGTTTAGAAATTGAACAAGATCGTTGCAGGCAGCAAGCAAGTATTCAAAATGCTTACGATGCTACCGGACTCAACCACGCCCTCGATAGAGGTACTGGGAGCGCCGTCTACCCAACCGCTCCAGGTCGTCTGGATGGAGGGATTGTAAACGGAATCGATTGCATTCTTATGATACATAGGAGCAACAACCAGATCAGCTCTGTCATTGAACAGGATCAAAGAAATGTAGTTGGAACGCTCGTTGGTGTAGTTGTTCGGGTTGGGAGTGGTGATACCGCCCAAGCCTGCGTTACCGTTGTTTGCGCTGTAGATGTAAGCGCTGAAGTTGGGATAAGCAGCGTTTACGTCGGCAGCCTTCTCAGCCCAGCCGCGGATGAAGGATACACCGATGTTCTCCTTCATATCCAAATAACGCTCCTGCTGCTCAGCAGTCATCTCAGCGATCCATGCATCTTCGTTCTCATTCTGCCAAATCTTGGTGTACTCTTCGGCAACACGGAGAGCAACGGAAGGATTCTGGCAGGTCTTCATAACGGCAAAGCCGCCGACCCAACCTGCAACAGGGGTCTTGATCTGCTTTACGTATGCAGGATCCTCTGCGCCTTCCTTATCGGCGGTCAGAGTATCGTTGAAGGTAGCTTCATCCATTGCACGGTAAGCATCTTCCTGGGTTTGAGCATAGGGATAGCCAACGAAATCCCAGCTGCCGCCGGTCAGCTTGGCATAGTCCTTAATGGTTACGATATCGGAGGGCTCGCAGCCAACAAAGGAATAAGACTTCACGGTGTCGGAGCCACTATAATAATTGAAGAGTTTCTCGTAAACGGTGCCATCCTCATAGTCTGCAGCATCCACAAATGCGCCGACAAAGTTCTTGGAATCTACACCCTTGGTGTTCCAGTACCAATCCTGGACCATGTTAACGCCATCGTTAACGGTGGTGGGCAGGTTGATGTTTGCCTTACCGGTGGTAGAGTCGATCAGGAAGCCGGCGGTATCAGACATACCGTACCAGATATCCAGACCCTCAAGTGCATCGATCTCGGATGCGATACCAACGTTGGTGCCCTTGGTGCTGGCCTTCAGCATTTCGTTGAATGCCTTGATGCCCCAGGTACCGTTGTTGTACATTGCGATAGGATCGGTTACTGCGATCTCACGATACTCAACAACCTCGTTATTAACAGTTTCCTTGGAGGCAGCCAGGGTAGCGGCTTCGATAGAGTCGGTGTTATAAGCCAGCAGGTAGGGAGCACCGATACCGGCAGCTACGTAGTAGTTGATGGTGGACTCATCCAGAGCATCCTGCACGTAGAACTTATGGGAGAGAGCGGTGGAGAAGGTTCCGAGCTCATCGCCCAGCTCGAAGTTCACAAAGCTGTTGATGGGCTGCGTGTAAGCGTGAACGTCGCCCCATACGGAGTTATCCACGTACATCAGATCCACGCTGTCGCCGGAAAGAACAGCCTTACGGCAAGCAGCGGTGTAAGCAGAGCCGGTGCCGCAACGACGAACGTTTACGGAGCAACCGTACTGAGCAACCATTGCCTCAACTGCCGCATTCTCGTCCTCAATGGGGAAATCATCGGGAACCATGATCTTCACGGTTCTGCCGTTGAGCAGCTCATCGCTGACGCCGGTGGCGCTGTTTGCAATGCCGTTCGCTTCCTGATTGGCAGTCATCAAGCTGTTGATCTTGGTGAGCAGGGCAACTGCGTCATAGGTAGAGGTGAACGGAGTATAAACGGGATCGGGCTCGGGTTCGGGCTCATCGTCGCCGTTGTCACCTTCGTCGTCCTGGGTATTATCCAAAGAAGGATCGTAATATTCCTTATCAACCATATCCTCGGGAATACCCTCGTATTTATAGGTGTTCTCTTTCAACAGATCGGCTAACTTACCGCTGATGTCCAAACCGTTGTTCACAGCGCCCTTCGGACGGTTGACGAAGTTACAGCCGGCGAGAGCCACCAGCATAACCATCACCAAAACAACGGCCAAAATTCTTTTGAAATTCATGTGCATACCTCCTGAAAATTGGCTAAACTACAAGATATATATAATATATCGGTTATAGTATAACATACCCTCAGCCGTACTTCAAGAGAAATTTTAGAATTGGTTATTTTTCACAATTTTAATTCCGCATTTTTGTGCAACATTTCTTCAAGATGCTTGAACCTTGGCGCGGCTGATCAGATAGCGCAGGCGCATCTGCAGCCCCAAAAGCTCATAGCTGAGCGCATCTGCCAGCAGCGGCTCATTGATCAGCGCCAGCTTCGTTTCAAGGTTGGAGATCCGCTGCTTCAATTCCGCCAGCTCCTCCTGCACGGTATACGGTTGCCGTTTCTTCATCGTTCGCCCTTCCTTTCCTTGCAGCCTGATTGCCGCTCACTACTGTTATTGACCTTATTCCCGATTCTATGCATATTTTAAAGGAAATAATACCACATCTTGAAAAATCGAAACGCATATTGTATAATAATATAAAATATAACCGAAGGAGGGCGATCCGTTATGTCCGACCGCTTGCCGAATTGGCTGAAAAACAGATGGGTGATCGGCGGAATTTCATTTTTGAGCTCCGCGCTGGTCTGCCTCTTAATCTACATATTTGTATTACAGGGATTCCTTGCCACTGTTCTGACCGACCAAGGCATCGCCGCCTTAGAGGAAGGAAACTACGTAACGGCAACAGAAAAATTCGCCTCGGCGCTCTCGCTGAAGGATGATCGGGAAGAGATCTACCTGAACTATGCCAAAGCGCTGATCGCCTCGAAAAAATACAAGGAGGCTGCCGAGCTGATTGATCAGGGCATCGACCGCATCAGCGGGTCTGTTGATCTCTACCTGTGCCGTGTGGAAGCGCTGGTATCGGAAGGCAAGATCGGTGAAGCTGCCGATTTTCTGGATAACATCAAGGATTCCTACATCAACAAAGAGCTGCAGGATCTGCGGCCGGGCGACATCGGCTATTCCCCTACCAAGGGCAGCTACGACACCTCCCAGCGAGTGACCATGACGGTGCGGCCCAACGAAACGATTTACTACACCCTCAACGGCTCCACACCAACCCTTTCCTCCCCCATCTATACCGAGCCGATCACGGTGGCATCCTCTGTTACCATCCATGCCATCGCCGTGAGCAAGGACAACATGGTTTCCCCCCACCTGATCATCTCCTACGACATCGACAATGCGGAGGAAGCCATTGAATTTGAGGACGTTAAGATCGAGAAAATGGTTCGCAACGCGCTCAACAAGCCGAGCGGCAAGATCTACGGCGCCAATCTGGTGAAGATCACCTCCCTGACCAACGACGGCGTTTCCGGCGACGTTGAAACGCTGAAGGATCTGCAATACATGCCGAACCTGAGCACGCTGACGCTGGACAACGAAATGCTGATCGAGGACTATACCCCGCTGGCCGGCCTGACAGGGCTATCCTATCTTTCCATGGCCAACTGTGCCCTTTCCAACAACGAGCTTGCGCTCCTGAATTCCTGCACCAATCTGGTGAAGCTCAACCTGCGCGGCAACGACATCACGTCGCTGGCCGCTCTCACTGCGCTGACCAAGCTGGACGACCTGAATCTTTCGAACAACAACATTGCCTCGATCAACTCCATCGCGACTTTCACCGAGCTGGTTTCGCTGGATCTTTCCCACAACGCGATCCGCAGCATTGCGCCGCTTTCCGCGCTGGTTAATCTGGAAACGCTGATCCTTTCCGGCAACGACGAGATCAAGCTGGATCTTGCTCCGCTTGCCTCCCTCAGCGCCTTGGTCGAGCTGAATCTGAGCGAAACCGATCCCGTTGATCTGAAGGCGATCAAGGATCTGCCCAACTTGGCAAGCGTTAACGTTTCGGATTGCGGCCTGACCTCCTTGGATGCCTTCAACGGCTTCAAATCGGCCACCTGCATCATCGCCGAGGAAAACGACGTTGAATCCCTTGCCACCTTCACCAAGCAGGTAACAGAGCTGAATCTCAAGGACAATCCCATCACGGATATCTCCCCCCTTGCCAAGCAAGCCGAGCTGATCGAGCTTTCACTCGGCGGCTGCAGCAAGCTGAGCGATATTTCCGCCCTTGCCGGCCATAAAAACCTGATCGTGCTGGACGTTACCGACACCAAGGTGACCGACGCTTCCGCCCTGAAAGATTGCCCCGCGCTGCGGCAGCTTTATTGTGAGTCCGAGTGCAACACAAGCGCACTTTCCTCTGCCGTTTCCATTACCCACGGCTAATAAAAAAAACACCGCCCAAGGGCGGTGTTTTTTTATTGATGAATTTTACGCAAAGCGGCAACCCTGCAGGCGCGGTTGAAGGCTTCCGCCAGATACTGCTCGATCGGCATCGCCGCATAGCGGTCGTTATCGTGCCGATCCCGCTTGGAGGTGGTGGTCAGCTCGAAGGTCATCACGTCGGTGAAATTCCATTGATCCAGCCGATCGGCGATCCCATGCCAATCGGCGATGCCGTCGAAGGGCAACAGATGGAGATCATCCGTATAATAGATCTCGCCATCGAATCTCTTAATGCCGAGGTTATCGTTGATATGGGTACAGATCAGCCGATCGCCGTAGAGCGCCAGCATATCCTTGGAATGATTATAGCACATTTCATGGCCGGTATCCCAGCAAAAACCAACCGCAGGGCTATCCTTGAAGGCATCCATAACCGCCGTCAGGTATTCCTCCCCTTCGGTATTCTCAAAGCCAATCTTCACGCCCAATTCTTCGGCGGTTTTCACCATGACCGAGAACCGCTCGATCCCGATGGCGGTCGGGGTATGGTCCTTAAATCCGATGAACACGTGGGCGACCATGATGGGTGCGCCGTATTTGGCGCAATCCCGCAGGCAAGCGAGCTGCTCCTCCAGCGCCTCCCGAGCCAAGGCCTCGTCCTCGCCCCAAAGATGCTTGATTTTAGAAAAGGGGGCGTGTATCGATTGCAGATACATCCCCTGCTTTTTACCTTCCTCAACCAATGCGGCGATATCCCGATCGGCCGACCAGTTGATAAAATAGCCGTCGAAGCCCGCCGCCTTAAAAAGGCCGATCTGCTCTAATTCCGAGGGGCCGAAGCCACCTAAACCCAATACTAATTTTTGCTTCCACATATGCATTCTCCTTTGAAAAATGCCCGCTTGCGCGGGCATTTTAATTCGTGTGACAGGGTAATCCTATTCTAAGCCTAAATCCTTGCGGGCATTGGAAACGACTCTTTGCCGCTCCTTTTCCCACAGCCGATCGGTAGCCGCCTTCACAGCGGCCCAATGCATCTCGGGATTATGGGAGCGATACTCGTTGCCGTCGCAGCCGCGGTAGCCCCAGAAGAAGATATTTCTGGCGCCCGCATCAAAGATCGCTTCGGCGGCATATACGACATCCCGTTCAAAGCCTGCATGGGCGGCATAGGCCTTGACCCAAATATTATGATTCTTGCCGGTAGCCTCGCAGGCCTTCATATTCTTGAGGGCGTTGGTGTAGACGAACTTATAGATCTCTTCGTCCTCCCAGCCGTCCCGCATTCCGGTATGGCTCCAATAGGGGTCGGAACCGATATTATCCATATGCTTGAGCTGACCGAGCAGATCGAGATTATCCAAAGTGATGCCGTGGATCCCCTTCAGCATGACGCAAACGGAATTTTCCATGCCGAGAGAATGGGCATATTCGGATACCTGATCCAGATAGTTCACGATCGTCCAGAGCTGGAACTCATGGGTTTCGGCGTCCGGCTTAACGGGCATCTCCCGATGGTAGCGCGCCTCAAAGAGGGAGCGGCACAGCGGGCAGCCGCAGGCAAACTTATCTTCCAGATTTGCCAGCGCAGGCTCATCCCAAAAGATCTTTCTGCCGCCCGCTTCATAGACCTGATCCAGCCATTCCTTGGTCCATTCCACGAAAGCGGGGCTATTAAGGCAGACCCGCGGAGCATTGCGGGTACCGTCGGAATACATCCGAGCCGCCTCGGGATGATAGCTCAAAAAGTGGCTGGGATCGCCCGGAGTACCCATGAGACCCCAGTTATCCACCCAAAGGTCAAGCCCCAGATCGGTGGTCGCGGCAAAGATATCCTTCATAACAGAGGGGCAGCGCACCCAATCGTTATGGGAATACATATGGATCACCGTATTAAAGCCGTGCTGAACGATATCCTCCAGATCGGCGCGAACAGTTTTGAACGTGCGGTTGCTGTGGTAAGCAACACCAAGCTTTAAAGGTTGCATAGGCCCTCCTGTATTTTTTAATTGAGTTATGCGATGATCTCGCCGACAGCGTTGCGGGGCAGAGCCACAGCATTGGCTTCGTCGGTATCGATATGCATGGCATCGGCGAACTTGGGAGAAACACGCAGAACGGTCTCGCCGAAGGTGATCTCACGCTCGCCCTTTACCTTAACGGATACGATCTGACCGTCCTTAAAGCCGCCCTTTTCGGCGGTCTCGGGGGTCATATGAATGTGGCGCATCGCAGCGATCACGCCCTCTTCGATGGTGATCTCGCCGCAGGGTCCCTTGATGGTGATGGCACCGCTGCCCTTGACGTCGCCGCTCATGCGGATGGGAGCCTCCACACCCAGCGTGCGGGCGTCGGTCAGGGAGATCTCAACCTGATTCTCGGGGCGGGTGGGGCCCAGAACGCTGACGCGGCTCATGGTCTTCTTGGGGCCGACCAGCTCCACGCGCTCCTCAGAGAGGAACTGACCGGGCTGAGAAAGCTCGCGCACCTCGGTAAGCTTTGCGCCCTTGCCGAACAGAATCTCAACAGCCTCCTCCGTCAGATGCACGTGACGGGCAGACATTTCAACCATAATTTCCATTGTTATGTACCTTCCTTAAATAAATTTTTTATTACCATAATTCTACAACAACCGACTGCATTTTTCAAGTCTGTTTTTATAGATTTATATATTGAAAAAGGGAAATAATTATGTTAAAATAAGTAGTAATCAAAAAATAGGGGGTAAAACCTTATGTCTAAGAAGTATTATATGACAACAGCCATCGCCTATACCTCCGCCAAGCCGCACATCGGCAACACCTACGAGATCGTTTTGGCGGACAGTATTGCGCGATTCAAGAGAATGCAGGGCTTCGACGTCCGCTTCCAGACCGGTACCGACGAGCACGGTGAAAAGATCCAGCTCAAGGCCGAGGAGGCGGGCATCACCCCGCAGGCATATGTAGATAACATTGCAGGCGAGATCAAGCGGATCTGGGATCTGATGAACACCACCTACGACCGCTTTATCCGCACC
>JAFQKO010000102.1 GCA_017396865.1 Clostridia bacterium
AGCTGGCTGCTCATAACCGTCTGCGAGGGCTATCCCCAATATTGCGGCCTGCGGCTCAACGAGATCGCCGAGCGCCACGGCAAGGACGTTTACGATACCGCCTTCGACCTCATCGCCGAGAGCGTCAACAAATGCAGCGTTTGCTGCTTCTCCATGAGCGAGGAGGATGTCAAAACCGTTATGACCCATCCCCGCAGCATGATCTGCACCGATTCCTCGGTGCGGGGCAGCAAAGCGGTTTACCATCCCCGCCTGCGCGGCTCCTTCCCGCGGGCGCTGGGACGGTACGTGCGGGAGCAGAAGGTGCTCCCCTTGGCAGAGATGATCCGCAAGATGACCGCCCTGCCCGCCGCCGTTTACGGCCTGCAGGGTAAGGGGCTTATAAAGGAAGGGTATGATGCCGACCTTTGCATCTTCGACCCCGCAACCATCCGCGACTGCGCGGACTACACCGATTGCCACCTGCGGGCAGAGGGGCTGCGCTACGTGCTCCTCGGCGGCAAGGTCGCCGTTGAAAATGCCGTTCATAGCGGCATCCGCGCAGGAAAGCTGATCCTCAAAAAGTCATAAAAAAGGACGAAGAATTTTTAAATTCTTCGTCCTTTTAAACTGTCAAGATGTTTTCTGCCGCCGCTTTGCTTCAAACTTCTTTTTATAGCGCTTGAAATAGCAGGCCTTAACGATGTTATCGGCCAGATGCGCTCCGAAGCCGCCCGCCACCAGAAGCGTGCCGATGCCTGCGGTCATCCCCCAATTGAGCTTTACGCCGCAGAGCTGCAGAATAAGCCCCAGCAGGCAGCCGCCCGCAAAAACGCCGAGCGTAACATAAAGCCCGATACGAATGCGCCGCACAAAGGGGTTCTTTTCGGCGGCGAGAATCTCCGCTTCCTCCATCCTCAGATACGCCAGAACAACCTCCTCGTCGACGATCTCCTTAATGACCTCCGGATGCTCATCCATCTCGGCACCCAAGCACTTCATGTAGCGGTCAGCCAAGTCACCGTCCAGCTCCTTTATGATCAGGATGCATTGCTCTTTGCTGCCGGTTAATTCAAAGTCCGTTTGCAAATAGGCCTCGTGGGCAAGGCGTTGCAAGGCCTTGGCATCATCGCCCCCAAAATGCGTATCCTTAAATTCCTGATAAGTCATCCGCTTCTCCTTCAAGCTGTTTTTTTCATCTTATCATATTCCCGCGCATTTGTCAAACCAAAAGGAGCAACGTTCTGATCAAATCCCCTCCAAAAACCGATCCACGACCAGTTGGCGGAGTTTGGGAGCGAGACCGGCGAAGCCATTTTTTTATTTTCCCTTTACTTTCCAACGCAATTATGGTATATTCAAAACTACAAGGAGGCGTTGCTATGAAACGAATTGAAGAACTACGCAACCGCGTTCTCGCAGGCCCGTTATTCGGCGAAGAATTCTACTATTTATTTTATAAAGAGTACGAGCAATTTCCAACCCTGCCCGAGCAGGAACGGTATGCGAAGGCTTTTTATTCCGCATTTTTTAATCTGCCACCGCAGATCGCCGAAGGAGAACTGATCGTTGGCGGACGAAATCATCCCATGCCGCCCCAAGATCAGCAGCAATGGGACTCCGTATATCGCCCGATCGCTCTTGCCCGCTCAACCAAAGCCGGCGGCGGAACCGATTCGCACATGGCAATCGATTATGAACTGCTTTTATCTGTCGGCATTAACGGTATCATCGCTTCCATCACCAACCGTTTAAAAACCTGCACCCAAGAGCAAGCCGCCTTTTATCAATGCTGCATCCGATGCCTGGAGGCCGTTGTTGTTCATTCGGAGCACTATGCCGATGCCGCCTTGAAGATGAGCCAAGAAACCACCGACCCGATTCGGCGGCGTGAGCTTCAAACCATTGCCGAGATCTGTCGAAAGGTTCCTGCGGAACCGGCCGAAACGTTCTATGAGGCAGTGCAATCGGTTCACTTTATCTCATATTGCTTGTCGATTAATCCGTTCCGTGTCCACCGTTACCAACAATTCCAATTAGGGCATCCCGACCGCTATCTGCTTGCCTTCTACAAAAAAGATATCCAACACGGAACGATCACAAAGGAATATGCTCAACTTCTGCTTGATTGCTTGGGAATCCAAATCAATATGCGGATCCCGCACGGGCTTTCTTGCGGTTATATGGTCGGCGGCCGAGATGAAAATGGGAATATCGTTGCCAACGAACTGACCGAAATGTGCATGCAGGTGATCGACGATATTCGGTTGGTTTACCCCTCTGTCGGCCTTTGCTATACCGCAGGAATGCCGGAAAAATACCTTAAAAAGGCCGTTTCCCTTCTTATGAAAGGGCACTCTCACCCGGCTATCTTTAACGATGACGTTATCACCGAAGGGTTGATAGACTACGGTGTTCCCCCCGCGCAGGCCCATCATTACATTCACAGTACCTGCGTGGAGATCACCCCGATCGCAGCCTCAAACGTATGGGTATCAAGCCCGTTCAACAATTTAGCTCAACTGCTGCTGGACATTATGGATCAGGAATATGCTACCTTTGAGGATCTGCTAAACCGCTATTTCGAGCAGTTGGACACGCAGATCAAAACCAATTTTGAATTACAGCAACAGCAGCGCTCTGTTCGCAAGGAAAACTCGATCAATCCGTTGCTTTCCTGCTTTGTCAACGACTGCCTGAAGCGGGGACTTGACATGGAGCAAGGGGGTGCCCTTTATAATTGGGTCATGCCCTCCTTTGTTGGAATGGCAAACCTTGTGGATGCAATTTATGCCATCAAATCCTTGGTGTTTGAAGAAAAACGGCTTTCCTTAACCGAATTTAAAGCCATCCTCGATCAAAATTATGAAGGCCATGAACCGTTGCGGCAACACATCCGGAATCAACTGCCGAAATACGGGAACGACATCGATGAAATCGATCGTTATTTTTCAATTTTCACCGAACACATTGCCGAAGAATGCAGCAAGTATCACGGTATGTTTTCCAATGCAAACCTGATCCCCAGCGTCTTTTGTTGGGTTAAGCATGAACAGTTCGGGAGAAAAACCGCCGCCACCCCCGATGGCAGAAAGGCAGGATTCCCGCTCGGCGACGGATCTGGCCCCTGCCAAGGGCGAGAACTGAACGGTCCAACTGCGTCCGTTCTTTCCTCAACCAAATGGAGCCACAAAAAATTCATCGGCGGCGTAGCGGTCAATCTCAAATTTACCAAAACAACGTTAGGCGAAAATTCTTCCGACGTCATGTTGTCTATCATCAAGACCTATTTGGAACGGGGCGGGTTTGAGCTTCAGATCAACGTTGTGGATAATGAAACATTGCGAGCTGCGCAGAGCCGCCCCGAGGAATATCGGGATCTGATCGTTCGCATCGGCGGATACAGCGACTACTTTGTTAAACTCTCTCCCGAAATGCAGGCGGAGGTTTTGCAAAGAACAGCCCACTCTGTATAAAAAGTTAAGCAATCAACAAAAACAATAAGCGCCGACGGCTTTGGCATATCGCCAAAAGCCGTCGGCGTTTATTTCATTCAGATCCCTTCCAAAAACCGATCCACAACTAATTGCCGGAACTTGGGAGAAAGGCTGGCGAAATAGGCGGTGAAGCCCGTTACCCGCACCACCAAATCGGGGTGGAGATCGGGGTTTTCGTTGGCCTCCAGCAGTTTTTCCTTATCCAAAACGTTGATATTGATCAGCGTGCCGCCCTGCCCGAAGTGGCCCTCGATCAGCTTCAGCACCGCATCGACACCCTTTTCGTCGGCGGCGAGATGGGGATCAAACTCCAACTGCAGCGGCGCGGTATTGCCCCAACCGCACTGCACCGAAGCGATGCCGTTGGACTGGGCGGTAACGGCGCCGTCGCTTCTGAAATGGGGGTTGGGGTTGGCACCGTGGGAGATGGGCTCGCCTGCGCGGCGGCCGTTGGGGGTGGCGCCGACCTTGGAGCCGTATTCGATGGTACGCGACCAGGAAAACCAGCCCGGAATAAGCTGCCGCCCCGCGGGCATCGGCTGGGCCTTGACCGCCTCCACCCAGATCTCGGTGAGCTTCTTTGCCCAAGCATCCGAACAGGTATTGCCGCCGCAATAGCGGGGGGCGGTCTGCAGCATCAGGCGGATGCGTTCATCGGCGAAATCATCGTCCATCGCCTGATACAGCTCCTCCCA
>JAFQKO010000015.1 GCA_017396865.1 Clostridia bacterium
ATTTTACAATTAACGGGTTCCTCTTTTAATGATGCTGTTTAATTTTCAAGGTTCACCGCATCTCGCTTTTTCTCGCGAGTGCCTGAATATAATACCACTCCAAATGACTTTTGTCAACACTTTTTTTGAGATTTTTTGAAAAATTTTTAAAATCTTTTTCGGAGCGACTCTATATATAAGGAAGGAATTGATCAAAAGCGAATTCTGCGTGCAATCTTACGACGGCGCTTACGTTTATTCTGCCAAATCATAAAGATGATATACAGAACAACCAGCACCAAAAGGATGATTCCGATGATGATCACCACGATATTGGAAAAGAACTCGCTGATCCAATGGAGCACGTAGAGAATGGTGGTGCGCTCCATATCGGCGCTGGCGATCAGAGAGACGGTGCCGTATTCCACCAGCGCATCCTCGCGGATCTCGGCGATAAACATCTTGCCGCGCACCTCGCCCGCCTTCACGGGTGCCAACACCGACTCCTCATCGGCGAACACCAGCCAGGCAAAGGTAGCCTCCCGATTTTCGGCCAGTGCAGTCTTCAGGCTTGCCGCCACCTTTTTCACCGTTGCGTTCCCGCCCTTTGCGGCCAGAAACTCCTCCAGCGAAAGGTCGCCCTTTTCATCCAGCAGCTTCTTAAAGGTGGCCCGCTCGTCAACGGTCAGCCCCTTCGCCAGATCGATAATGGCATAATTCTCCACGTTGGCATCGTTGGCAACCACCGCCTCGACGGTGTTGCCGGGCACCAGCATCACGTAGTCGCCCTTGGCGCAAAGCTGCACCCGCAGATCATAGACCGATGCATTTTCCGCCAGCAGACCCCGCACGCTAAAGTTGGAGAAGGCCCACTTATACATGGCGGTGGAATCCTCAAAGACCGGATTGGTAGGCAGCTCCCGATCGGCATTCATCATCACGCAGGCATATTCCATCCCCTTTTGGCGCGCCATTGAAACAAGGTTATAGCCCGCCGCCGTGGTGGTACCGGTTTTGCCGGCGACGGCATACTTATAGAAATTGCCGGAATTGCGGCGAAGAAGCTGGTTGGTAGAGGTGATGGTACGGCTCGGATTCATGTTGGTTTCGGGCAGAACGTAGTTGCCGCAGCTGATAAAGGGCAACAGCTTCTCGTTCACAAAAACGTGCTGCGACAATATTGCCATATCCCGTGCGGTGGTATAGTGATCGTCGTGGGTCAGACCGTGGGTATTGGCGAAATGGGTGCCGGTCATGCCCCAGGCCTTGGCCTGCTCGTTCATCTTGGCAACAAACGCCTCGATGCTGCCGCAAAGATGGATCGCCACCGCATTGGTACCCTCATTGGCCGAGGTGATGGAAATGCCGTACATCAGGCTTTCCAGCGTGATCTCCTCGCCATCCTTCAGCCCCATATTGGAGCTGCCGACCACCAGATCGGCATAGCAGGCCTTTTTATCAAAGACAACGGTTTCCTGCAGATCCTCGATCAGTTCAATGGCAACCGCCATCGTCATCAGCTTGGTGGTGGAGGCAGGATTGATCCGCTCGTCGGGATTCTTTTCAAAGATGGTTGCGCCGGTATTCAGGCTGACCACCATAACATTATTTGCCTTGACCTCCGGCACCGTCTCCTCGGCAGACACCGACGGCACACAGCAGACCCAAAGGATCAAAACGATCAATATTCCGCACAACCAATTTCTTTTCTTCATGCTACTCTCCATCTATCAAAAACGATCTTCAAATTAAGCTTGTCTTTTTATTATATAACATTCCTATAAAAAAAGCAATAAAAAAAGAGAAAGAGGGAGTGCAGCTCCCTCTTCAGCGTGTCAAAAAACTATTTATTATTTGACACGCTGGGAGACTGATTAAAAAAGAGTGCCGAATTCGTCGATCCGTTCTCGTCGGCGTACATAGGTACGGTAGAGGGCGGATCGGCGGATAGCAGAAAAATTCCAATCAAAATCCGCATCACTATGCGGATTTTTTTCCTTATAAAAAGAACAAGGAGAAAGAGTAGACTTCCTTTCTCCTTGCAATCATTAATATTGGCACATACTTTAGGTTTTTCCTATTTTTCTGCGGTCGGTGCCTTTTTTGACAGTCTAAAGAGGGAGAGCATCTCCCTCTTTTTTTATTGAATAATTGCCTTGATGACCCGCGCAGCGGCTTGGCCATCGTCCAAGGGGTTGAATTTTTCGCGGAACGCCCGATACCGATCGGGATCGACCCGCGCCGAGCGGATCGCCGCCACCAGCTCCTCCTGCTTTTCCACAATGGGGCCGGGCAGCTCTGCCAGATCGATATAGAAGCCGCGGATCTCGCTGCCGTAGTCCTCCCGATCATACATATAGAACAGCATTGGCCGATTCAGGTTGGCAAAATCGAAAAAGACGCTGGAATAGTCGGTGATCAGCAGATCGGCGATAACGTACAGATCGTTGATATCGTCCACGTTCGAGGCGTTATAAACAAAGCCCTCGAATTTGGCAAAATCAAATTGGCTGGCCACCAAATAGTGGGCGCGGAACAAAATAACGTATTCCTGCTCCAGCTCCGCGCGCAGCGCTTCGAAATCCACGCCCAGCTCATAGGTATAGCCCACGCCCGCCTGATGCTGATTATCCCGCCAGGTTGGAGCATAGAGGATGATCTTTTTATCGGCAGGCAGCCCCATCCGCTCGCGCAGCGCCTGCGCCTCCCGGGGCGTATGGTTGATCAGGAAATCGTTGCGGGGGTAGCCTGCGATCAGCAGGGTATCGCTTTTGCCGAACGCCTTAAGATTCCACGCGGACTCGAATTTTTCCGCCGCAAAGGGCGAGGGCGCCAGCAAATACTTAAACTTTTCGGCATCCACCCGATATTTATCGCGGATCTCGGCCTTGGAGTTCATGGCATTATCGCTGATCTCGATATCATAGCCCAGCCGCTTCAAGGGCGTACCGTGCCAAAGCTCGGCATAAACCTGATCCTCCCGCGGATAGATATGGTCGGCCACCCGATAGTTGAACAGCCAATACTTGGCGGCGGCGCAGACCTCCTCGAAGCCCGCCGTTCCGATCCGCACCAGATAGGTGTTCGGATTTTCCAGCAGCTCCACGTAGTTTTCCGGCTGACGAAACGCCCAGACCAGCTTATAATCCCGATAGGCGGGATCCCGCAGCATCTGCAGATAGATCGCCTTGGGGCTATCGGTATAGCTGCGGCCGTCGAAGGCGGAAAACAGCACCGTCTTTTCCTCGGTTCGAACGGTATCGCGCAGCTTATTATAGCGCTTGGTCCACCGCTTTTGCACCATTTTACGCAGCAGGCGGCGCAAAAATGCCACCCGCTTGCTGACCGCAATCACCGCACCGTAAAGAACCTTCGCCACCCGCTTGGGCAGGCTGCTTCTTGCAGGCTTCGGATCGGTCAGCAATTCGATATTTTCTTTACTGTAAATAACGCCCATACAGACCTCACAAATCGTTGATAGCTTTATTATACTGCATTCACCCCGAAAATGCAATCGATTTTCACAGAGTTCCATTTGACAAAAAGCGTGCCGTTCATTATAATTAAAATGTTAGACTTAAATGAAAGGATGTTGATTATGCTTCCCGCATTGATTCTCTTCGCAGCAACCTACATATTGATGCTGATCTTCGGCAAATATCGCCCGTATATTGCGCTGGCCTCCGGCGCAATCTTTCTTGCAACGGGCATTCTGCCGATCAAAAACCTGCTGACCGAGAACGTTATCGATTTCAACGTCATCCTGATGATCGCCGGCACCATGGGCCTCGTTGCCCTCTTCACCGAGAGCAAAATGCCCGCTTTGCTGGCCGACCTGATTATGGAAAAGGTGCCGAACATCAAATGGGCAGCGGTTTCCCTCTCCCTGTTTGCGGGCATCATCTCCGCCTTTGTGGATAACGTGGCGACTGTGCTGATGATCGCCCCCGTGGCGTTGGCCATCTGCAAAAAGCTGAACACCAACCCCGTTCCCTTTATCATCGCCATCGCCGTTTCCTCCAACCTGCAGGGTGCAGCCACCCTCATCGGCGATACCACCGCCATCATGCTCGCCTCCGAAGCAAAAATGAACTTCCTGGACTTCTTCTGGTTCCAAGGCAAGCCCAGCATCTTCTTTGCCGTAGAGATCGGCGCGGTGCTTTCCGCCCTGATTCTCTTTTTCATCTTCCGCAAGGCCAAGGCACCCATTGAACGCTCCGCAAGCCGCACCAAGGTAACCGACTACGTTCCCACCGTCCTGCTGGTATTGGTGCTGGTGCTGCTGATCGCCGCCTCCTTCATTGAGAACAAGCCCAACGAAACCAACGGCTATATCTGCTGTGCACTGATGGTCATCGGCCTGGTCTACACCTTTATTAAAACCAAAAAGCTTGAATCGGTAATCAATCCGCTGAAGGAGATCGATTTCAACACCATCGGCATCCTGCTGGGTCTCTTCCTGATGATCGGCGGTATCGATGCGGCAGGCGTGATCGACGCTGCTGCCAATCTGCTGAAGAGCGTGGGCGGCGAGCATCCCTTCCTGCTCTATACCATCATCGTTTGGGCCTCGGTGCTGCTCTCGGCCTTCATCGACAATATTCCCTACGTTGCCACCATGCTGCCCATCATCACCGGGCTGGCAAGCGCAGAGCTGCCCATCATCCCGCTCTATTTCGGCCTGCTTTCCGGCGCCACCCTCGGCGGCAACATCACCCCCATCGGTGCCTCCGCCAACATCACCGGCATCGGCATCCTGCGCAAGGAGGGCTATGAGGTCAAAAACAAAGACTTCTTTAAAATCGGCATTCCCTTCACCCTCGCCGCCATCATTCCCGCCTATCTCTATATCTGGCTTGTTTACGGAATGTAATGAAAATGAAAATACCGAAGCGTTTGCAAAATTTATCTCCCATGGAGATGCTGCTGCTCTGCATCTCCGCCTTCTTTCTGCTGACCTTCCTTTGGATCAACGTAAAGGGCTTTATTCGGCTTGCCACCTCCGACGTTTATGCCGATACCCTCTATGCCATGGAGGCCTGGAAGAGCAAGAGCATTTTCCCGCAGGGCTGGGTATTCGGCAATCAGTTTTACGTGGTGGCCACACCGGTGGTCTGCGCGGTATTCTACGGAATAACCGGCTCGATCAACCTTTCGATGATCCTTTCCACCACCCTGATGACCGCTCTTTTGATCCTCAGCCTGTGGTGGATGCTGCGCCCCATCACCACCCGTGCCCAACGGCTGGCCGCCGTTGCGGTTCTGCTGGCGGGCATGACCACCTGCGAGGCCGCCGCTTCGCTGGAGGGACAGCTGCTGTATTTGCTGGCCTCTTATTATAGCTGCTATCTCATCACCCTGTTTCTGACGGTGGGCGATTATCTCCGTGCCCTGCAGGATCCAAAGCGTCCGCTATGGAAGGGCATGACGATCCTGAGCTGCCTGCTGCTATTGGCCACCGGGATGCAAAGCCTGCGGCAAACGGCAATTTTGGTCCTGCCGCTGGCCGCGCTGGAGCTTTTGCGCCTCTGCGCCCTGCTGCTCCGCGACCGCCGACTCCGCAAAGGGCAGCTTTGGGTAACCTTGCGGGTGGGCATCTACTGCCTGGCGAATTTTATGGGGCTGGTTTTGATCCGCCTGCTGGCGATCCCCAACGTATCCATCTACGGAGAAACCCTGCTCCGCACCTCCGGCTGGGCGGAAGCCCACGAAGTCAATCTGCGGATCTTAGGCAAGATCACCGGCTTTTGGTATGCCTTCAACACGCCCGACGGTTGGCTGTATCTGATCCCCGCAACGCTGTTTTGCGGCATGACCCTCCTTGCGATCGGGCTTGGCGTGCGCCGCTTTTTCAAAACCAAGCGGGCCGATCCGCTCTTTTTGATTCAGCTTTTCCTGATCATCGGTCTGATCGGCCTTTTCACCGCCAATCTTCTGCTGGAGATGGATTTCCGCACCCCTTATATGTTCACCTGGTATGCCTTGCTCAGTATTTCGGCGGCGGCGCTGATCCAAGCCTGCAAATCCCGCCTTTGGAAAGGGCTGCTTGCCGCCGCCCTGGTGATCGGCTGCACGGTGAACTGGATCGTTGGTTATCTGCCCACCCTTAAGACGCTGCAGAAGCCGACCGATCCCTGTCTCGATGAAATTGCCGCCTACCTGACCGAGCACGACTATCGCTATCTGTACAGCGATTGGTATCTTTCCACCATGGTTGCACTGCGCACCGACGGCGAGGTGCTTGCCTGCGCTTATCACAATGCGGTCTTTGAGATTTTGGCCTATATCAATCCCCAAGATTATTACGGCGACCGGGAAAATACTCAAGCCGCCTATCTCTTTAACCAAGGCAGCGAGCCGCTTGCGCTCGCCTTTGCTGCCGAGCACGGTGCAACCCTCACAAGGGTCGCAACCTTTGCAGACGGCGCCTACACTCTGTATACGTCAGACAAACAACTGATGTACCATAAATAATTTCAGGAGGACCACAACATGAACGAACGCATTGAATGGACCCGCGTCTGGCGGGAGGAGGCCGACCGCGAAACCAAGCGTGTCCTTTTGGTCGGTGATTCCATCATCGACGGCAGCAAGGGCATGATTCAAAAATACCTGCCCGAGGGCTATGCCATCACCTCCTTTGCCACCTCTAAGGGCGTGGATGATCCGTTTTTCATCAAGGAGATCGAGCTGGTCTGCGCGCAGGAGAATTATTATTACCAAGCCGTTTACTTCAACAGCGGCCTGCACTTCCATGAGCAAACCCCCGAGGCCTACGGCAGCAACTACCGCAACGCGCTGGAAAAGCTGCGCGGCTTTCTGCCCGATACCCCCGTTGTTTTGGGGCTTTCCACCCCGCTCACCGACGGCGTTGCCGATCCCTCCAAGCATGAAACCCCCATCACCCTGCGGGATACCAACGAGACCGTTCTCGCCTATAACGAGCAGGTCAAGGCGCTGGCCGCGGAGCTTTCGCTCCCCGTTTTCGATGCCTACGGCCTGATGGTACCCCACCCCGAGCTGAAGATCTTCGACGGCGTGCACTTCTCCAAAGAGGGCAACACCCTCCTCGGCAAAGCGATCGCAGAGGCGATTGAAACGTTACTTAAATAAACAAACGGCAGGATGAATATCCTGCCGTTTTTGACAAAAACCACAAAAATGTAAAAAGCACTTGCTTTTTTCGCGCTGTTTAGTATAATAGAATAGAATTCTGCAGTGAAGATAACACCGCAGTAAAGTTCCATGCAACTTTATATTTCTTTGGAGAATCCCATTCAGTTGGGTGCCGAAGGGGCTAAACTCTCTCAGGCAAAAGGACAAAGATTTAATTCTTCGTATCTTTTGAGAGTCGTTTTTAGCGGCTCTTTTTATTTTTTAGGAGGAAGAAACATGAGAGTAAACGACCGTCACGTATCGTTCTATTATGAGAACGACATGGACATGGGAACGATTGAGATCGATCCCAAGAAAACCGCGCTGCTGGTCATCGATATGCAGCACGTATTCATCACCCGCCCCGAGCGAAGCGAGAATCC
>JAFQKO010000103.1 GCA_017396865.1 Clostridia bacterium
ATCGAGAGCCGCATCGAGCAGGAAAAACGGCTGACGTGGGAGGAGCTGTATCAGGCGATGGACGATGATTTCGCCGATGAACGCATCCGCCTGATGCTGCAGACCGCCCCCCGCTATTGCGGCGGAAATACCTGTTCGGATGCCTGGGCAAAGAAGCTCACCGAGATCTGGGTGGAGGCGGTCAAGGCCCAGCCGATGCCCGCAGGGCGGCAGCTCATTCCGGGTTGGTTTTCCTGGTCGCGCACCATCGAATACGGCTCCAAGGTCGGCGCCACCCCCAACGGCCGCCGCGCAGGCGAGCCTATCTCCCACGGTGCCAATCCCAACCCCCATTTCAGAAGCGACGGCGCCGTTACCGCCCAGTCTAACGGCATCGCTTCGGTGCAGTGCGGTTGGGGCAATACCGCGCCGCTGCAGTTGGAGTTTGATCCCCATCTCGCCGCCGACGAAAAGGGTGTCGATACGGTGCTGAAGCTGATCGAGGGCCACTTCAGGCAGGGCGGAACGCTGATCAACATCAACGTGTTGGATAAGGAAAAACTGATGGAAGCCAACGAAAACCCCGATCTCCACCCCGATTTGGTGGTGCGGGTAACGGGCTTCACCGCCTATTTCGCCAGCCTTTCTCCCAAGTTCCGCCAATTGGTCGTGGATCGGTTTTTGGAAGGGATATAAAAACAGTTCTTGACAGAATGGTTGTTTTTTGATATGCTAAATATAAGCATCGGCCGGTGTTTAGAAATGCTGTTTTCCAGCGCGTAACCTACGGGGCGCGCCACATCGTTAACTCGGTGGGCAGCATTTCGTATTTTTTTGAAAAATCGGGGAGAATGTGGAGTATTTGCAATGGTTCCGTCAGGTTCAAATTGCGCCACAGTAACTCGATTTTTTTATTGGAACTTTAAAAGGACGAAGAATTTTGAAAATTCTTCGTCCTTTTTTTGTTTTATTTAAGAATCAGCTTTCCTGCGCGGGTGCCGTTATGAACGGCATTTTCAACGGCGACCTTGCCGCCGAGGAGCACGTAGCGCAGTCCCTCTGCCCGCAGGTGGCAATCGGTGTAGTCTGCGCGGTCGCGGATGGTGGCGGGGTCGAAGATGCAAAGGTCGGCATCATACCCTTCTTTTATAAGCCCCTTGCCCTGCAGGCCGTAAACGGCGGCGGGCAGGGCGGTCATCTTGCGGATCATCTCCGGCAGGGGGAGCACCTTCTGCTCCCGCACATACCGCCCCAGCGCCCGCGGGAAGGAGCCGCGCAGGCGGGGATGGTAAACCGCCTTGCTGCCCCGCACCGAGGAGTCGGTGCAGATCATGCTGCGGGGATGGGTCATCACGGTCTTGATATCCTCCTCGCTCATGGAGAAACAGCAAACACTGCATTGATTGACGCTCTCGGCGATGAGGTCGAAGGCGGTATCGTAAACGTTTTTGCCGTGGCGCTCGGCGATCTCGTTGAGCCGCAGGCCGCAATATTGGGGATAGCCCTCGCAGACGGTTATGAGCAGCCAGCTATAATCATCCTCGCCGTACTGCGCCTGCAGTTGCTCTCGGATGGCGGCGCGAACAGCGGGGTCGCGGAGCCGCTCTGCCATCGCCGCACTGCCGCCGTCGTGATATTGCTTTGGCACAAAGCGGGCGGAAAGGTTGGTATGGGAGGCGGTGTAGGGGTAAACGTCGCAGTAGATATCGCAGCCCTCTCGGTTGGCTTGATCGATCATGGCAAGGGTGGTTTTCACCTTGCCCCAATTTTGCCGGTAGGCCGCCTTGTGGTGGGAAAATACCGCCCGCGCCCCCGAGGCTTTGATGACGGCGAGGAATTCCTCGCAGGCTTCGATCAGCTCGTCCGATTCGTTGCGGATGTGGGCGGCCAGCATCCCGCCCGCCTCGGCGGCAACCTTGGCGAGATATACCAGCTCCTCCGTTTTGGAAAAACAGCTCGGCGGATAGATCAGCCCGAAGGTCAGCCCCAGCGCACCCTGCTCGATCCCCTGCCGCAGCATATCGCCCATGGCGGCCAGCTCTGCGGGGGTGGGGTCGCGGTAGTCGGAGCCCATCACCGCCTTGCGCAGGGAGGAGTGCCCCATAAAGGTGGCGAGGTTGGAGCCCAGCGGCAGATCCCGCACCGCCTCAATAAAGGGCGCCATCGGCGCGGGGGAATTGCCGCATTGCCCGTTGATGGAGGTGGTGATGCCCTGCTCGATCTTTTCGGTCAGGTCGGGGTATTGGGGCAGGGCATTGTCGGCGTGGCTGTGGGAATCAATGAACCCGGGGGTAACGGTCAGCCCCGCGACATCGAGGATGGTCTCCCCTGCCAAAGCCTGCCCGATGCAAGCGATCTTGCCGTCTTTAACAGCAATATCCGCCTTAAAAGCAGGTGCACCGCTGCCATCCAGCAGGCTTCCGTTTTTGATGACTAAATCGTACATATCCTTGCCCCTCCTTTTTTCGCCATTATATCACCTTTTCCTAAAATAAGCAAGCGCCGAAGGCAATAGCCCTCGGCGCTTCTTTATGAATCGGCAGAAAGATTCAAATCCTCCGATAGCTTTTCTACGTTTTGCAAATCCACAAAAATTACGCGAATCAGCGCCCCGTCGAGGGAGGTGTATTGGATCTTTTCTTGAGGAGATCGATCGCTTAGCGGATACAGCAGCGTAACGTTTTTGGCAGCATATTTTTTTTGATAGGCATACATCTGATACATATCCGATTGAGCGATGCCGTAATTATTGTTGGGGTCATCATTTAGCCGCTTCCATTTTGTATCCAATATAAAAACAGCCCCTGATTTTTCGGTGATCACAATATCAGGCCGCAAAGAAAATTTTTGCGGGTTATCAAACAGATGCTTATTCGTATCCTGCGTTGATACGGTATATTTGTTTGCATCCAACTGCCGTTTGAGCTGCGCCGCCACATAGCTTTCGAATACGGTTTCCATGGGAAAGAGTAACGCGTATGCGATCTCGGAACCTGAAAAGGATGTAAAACTTTTTCCTTGCAGAAAAATCCTGCACCACGCCAGGAGGGTACGGTAGTGTTTGGCCTGCCTGTCGTTGGTACACTTAGCGAGGTCGGCAGTATAATCCTGCGAGTCCTCGATGTTTTCGAAAGCGTTAAGAAGCAGCTTCAGATCCGCTTTATTCTTGAAAGAAGTACTATGCTTAAAGAGATACTTTAACGTGGATTTAATCAGCTTGTTTTCGGGGCGGTTTTGATTAAATGTATCATATTGCACACAAAAGCGTTCCTTATGTACATGATTGTACTTGATCTGACGTGTAAAATCAATTTTTCCTCTGCACACCGCAAGGGTATCGTCCACCGTTTCATAGCCGCTTTTCAAGCCGCGCTTCACAACCGAGAACGCCTCTTCCGAAAACATTTGAATGAAGATTTCAAAAATCGGCAGGTTATCTGTTTTTACATTGGTGGATTGCAACTGCTTGAACGGAGCGCTCGGAATCGTTCTTAACATTTTGATCAGAAGCGCTTTCGCCGCTTCCTCTTGTTCAACGCCGCAGATTTTCGGGAGAATCTCAATAACGTTTCCGTCGTTCAGGGCAATGACACCAACGTAGTTTTTGGCGGTGATCACCCGCCCTATGTTCTTTCGTACGGAAATACCCATCAGATCAAGGGCATCAGTTCCTTTTTCGGAGTTTTCTAAAACAAACTGCTCCAGGCTATCAAATACCGATTCCGGTAAATACGTATAGTTATCAAGGTGCTGTCCTCGAACAAAAGAACCATATTCAGTTATACGGTAGGGAGATTTTGCCATGAAGCATAAAATCCTTTACTGATAAATCTTAATATAGGCCGCTGTATTTTCAAACGCTGCGTTGTTGATGGAATACCGCTTGGCTTCATCCAATATATCAAGGGTGTTGCTGCCAAACAGCTTTTTGTTAATGGGGCTTTCGAGAATGAATTGGCAGCTTTCGTCATCCACTTGATTATCCCCAAGGATAAGGCGGATTTTTTCATAGTCGTCATAAAAGTATTCCTGAAGCAGAGGAAGAATCTTATTCTTAAAGACGTTGCCCAAGGCCTCTATGCTCCGATTCTCTTTTAATTTGATGAAATAAGCATGGCCGATGGTATGCTCCCGATCAAAGAGGACCTCGATCCGTTCATTGATCTTTTCCAGCATTTTGCCGAGATCGATTCCATCTACAAAAATGCCCGTTATGGGGGTAACGTCGGGCATCATTTCAACAAAGGAGAATCTTCTGCGAAGAGCAGTATCTAAGGCGGCTATGGAGCGATCCGCCGTGTTCATTGTGCCAAGAATATAAACGTTCTCGGGAATGCCAAAGAGCTTTTGGGAATAGGGCAAGGTGATTTTTAATTCTTCCTCTGCGCCGATTCGTTTGGTGTCTTCAATCAAGGTGATTAATTCGCCGAAGATTTTTGAAACGTTGCCGCGGTTGATTTCATCAATGATGAAAACACGGTTTTCATCCGTGTCAAAGGGAACGCTTTCGCAGAATTTTTTAAAAATGCCCGAAGCCACCTCGTATTTGATTTCATTGTTTTCATCGGTGAGGGGCTTAATTCCCTCGATAAACTCTTCATATCCGTAGGATTGATGGAAGGTAACAAACTCAATTAAGCCCTTGCTTTTGTAATCGGTATAAGTTTTGAAAACATATCCGTAATCCTTAGCCGCCTCTTTTAAGACCGCTTCAATCGGTCTGCTTTCGATAATGGCCACCGCATAGCAGACAGAGAGGTAGGTTTTTCCGGTGCCCGGAGGGCCATAGAGAATGGTGTTTTTGGGATGAGCTTGTACCGTCATTTTTGATATGTCCTTTAAATTAATTTCTTTCAAAGCCTCGCGCAGCGGTTTTCGGATCCGAAAAATATAGTACCCGTCTTTTTTCTTCCCCACGAACGGAATTGGATAAAATCGTTCTTGGTCGCCATCCATAAAGGTGTCCAAATTAAAGTATTGCTTTATCCGCTTGCCGAGTGCAACCGCATAATTTACGTATGCCGTCGGATGTCGACCGTATTGCATCGACAATGCTTTGCAGGAGGCTTCGCCGCCGAGCTCCATCATGGCTTTTAACATCGGCATAGCGGAGGAGGGATGAGGCAGCTCCACCTCAAGAATGTATTTTTTCCAAGCGTCTTTTGTCAGCTTGGGATCGTATTCCTCCGAAGCAGGCCACCAGCTGCTGTGTTTGCTGCCGAAATATAAAATGTCGTTGGCCAGCATATGATAGTCGGGATCGGCATAGCAGTCTTCGTTCAATCTTGCGCGGGACATTGCCAAAAGCTCTTGGTCGCTTGAAATAGTATTCAGAATATCCTCGCAAAGTTGATGGTTGCATTCGATTTTAAAGGTTTCGTGCTTGCCGTTGGATTTGGGGAGATGAATACTGTGGTTTTCGGCAAAATCATATAAAACTGTATATTTATAGATGAAATACTTTTCGGGATATCTTAAGGTGAGGTATACGGAAACAGCATGAAGATCCTGATAATGGTTGACATTTTCTTTTGCTGCGAAAGCATCGAAGCTTGCGCGAAAATCATCGAAGCGTTGCGCCAAGGGGAGGTCTTCATTGAAGAGCATTTCGAATAATTTGCGCACCTCTTGCGGATGCTTGAGAGAAAAATCGATCAGCAGCTTTTTTGCATAATATTGGTTGGACGCCAGCCAATTATAGGTTTTGGCAAGGGCATTTTCTATCATTGCGGCAAAGTTCGGATCTTCGGGTCTCCAATGATCTTGAAACCATTTGATCGCTTCCCATTTATAGCGTTCTTCCTTGTCGACTTGCATAAACTGTTCCTTATACGCCGCAACAATCGGCAGAAGCTCTTTGGAAGATGCAATCGAATGCATTGACTTACCCTCCTTTTCGGATGCAGAAATTATCGTATAGTATCATAATAATACATTTGGTTCGAAAAAGCAAATTAATTTCTTGAAGTCAAAGAGAATCGATCAACTGTAATACAGCTTGCACCGAGCGCCGCTTTGCTTGCTTTTTTGCCTTCTTTTGAGAGGTCTTGTATTTTTGACCCCATTGCTTCGGCAGATGCTTTTCCTTCGGCGGGGGACTTGCCGGATGGAGAGTGCGAAACCAATCGTGCTCAAGGATGTAGTCCAAGTATTCCGCAAGGGTATTGCAATAAACGTTTTGTGGGTGATAGCCGCGGACAGGGCTTTTTGCATCGTTTTTTGTTTCAAATTCGTTTTTGTGGTAAAGTCGGATGCTTTTTCCGTCGGGGGTGATTACCAGCTTCCAATCGCCAAAGGCAGAAGATAGACGAATGGAGAACATATTGAGGTGAATATGAAAGCGTTGATATTTTGGACATTTGGAGATTTCTTCTAATTCATCCCGAAAGCCTATGTACAGGGGATTGCAGTCGCTGCATAAATGAAAGCCTTTTTGGCGAGCAACATCTAATGTATCGAACTGAAAAACGCTATATTGGTTGCAGGATTTGATATGGCGGCAATCTTGGGTATGAATGATTCTTCGGCTGTCCAATGCGTTATAGAAAAACATTTTTACGCTCACTTTCTCGTTTGATAATTCTATTATATTGCAAACGGTGTACGAAAAAACGGACTGCCGCCGATCATGACAAGCAAGCGCCGAGGGCTTTGCCCTCGGCGCTGATGTTTTTATTTAAAGAGAATGCTGTTAACAACAGAGTTCAGGTATTCCTGCCGTCCGCTGCCGGGCAGGGCGGGGGCGCCCATTTCTTCAGCAAGGGCGGCCAGCTCGCAGAGGTTGGTCTCGCCGTCGACAATTTTCTTGCCGATGCCGCTCTCAAAGGAGGCATACCGCTCCTTGATAAAGGCATCGATCCGACCGTCCTCGATCAGCTCGGCGGCCTTGATCAGTCCGAGGGCAAAGGTATCCATTCCCAGAATAAAGGCATGGAACATATCCTCGGCGGTGTAGCTGGGGCGGCGGGTCTTGGAGTCGAAGTTGAAGCCGCCCGTCAGGCCGCCCGCTTTGAGTACCTCATACATACAAAGGGTCGCTTCATAGACGTTGGAGGGGAATTCATCGGTATCCCAGCCCAGCAGGTAGTCGCCCTGGTTGGCATCAATGGAGCCCAGCATCCCGTTGATGGCCGAAACCCGCAGATCGTGCTGGAAGGTATGACCCGCAAGGGTGGCATGGTTGGCTTCAATGTTCAGTTTAAAATCCTTGTCCAGCCCGTATTGGCGCAAAAAGCCGATGGCGGTGGCGGCATCGAAATCGTATTGATGCTTCATCGGCTCCTTGGGCTTGGGCTCGATGTAGAAATCCCCCTCGAAGCCGATGGAGCGGCCGTAGTCGACCGCCATATGCATCAGGCGGGCGATATTCTCTTGCTCAAACTTCATGTCGGTATTGAGCAGGGTCTCGTAGCCCTCGCGGCCGCCCCAGAACACGTAGCCCTTGCCGCCCAATTTCACCGTCAGCTCCAGCGCCTTTTTGATCTGCGCGGCGGCAAAGCAGTAAACGTCGGCGGAGTTGGTGCTGCCCGCGCCGTTCATAAACCGCGGGTTGGAGAACATATTGGCGGTGCCCCAAAGGCACTTGATACCGGTGGCCTTCATCTTTTCCAAAATGTAGTCGGTGATCTCATCCAGGCGGCGGTTGGTCTCCTTGATGTCGTCGGCTTCGGGAACGAGGTCCACGTCATGGAAGCAGAAATAGTCCACACCCAGCTTTTGCATGAACTCAAAGCCCGCATCCACCTTGGCCTTGGCATGGGCCATGGTGCCCTTTTCTGCGCCAAAGGATTTATCGGCGGTGTCCCGCCCGAACATATCAGTGCCTGCGGCGCAGAGATTATGCCACCAGGCCATGGCAAAGGGCAGATGCTCCCGCATCGTTTTGCCCATGACCACACGGTCTGCGTCGTAGTATTTGAAGGCAAAGGGATTTTGGCTGTCCTTGCCCTCGTAGCGAACGGTGGGAATGTTTTTGAAAATTTCAGACATGGTTTTTTACCTCACTTGATTTTTTTGAATACGTCCTTCATGGACGGATAGATGGCCTTGAATTTTTGATACTGCGCTTGGTAGCGGGCGGCGATCTCGGGCTCGGGCTTGATGCTCGCGCGGGTTTGAACGAACTGCGCCGCGCAATCGGCAACGCTCTTATAAGCCCCTGCGCCCACCATCGCCAGCATGGCCGCACCGTAGCCGGGTCCCTGCTCGGTTTGGGGCAGATTGAGCTCGATGTTCAAAACGTTGCAAAGAATCCTTTGCCAAAGGGCGGATTTGGCCCCGCCGCCGCAAAGACCGCTGCTTGCGATGCGGATGCCCGATGCGGCGGCGATCTCCAAATTATCCTTGATGGCAAAGGCAACCCCCTCCAAAACCGCCTGCACCAGGTCGGCGCGGGTGGAATCGGGGCGCAGCCCCGTAAAGGTGCCGCGGGCATCGGTATCGTTGATGGGGCTTCGCTCCCCCATCAGATAGGGCAGGAAGAAAACGTCGTTGCGCCCCAGCTTTTCCTCGGTGATGGGGGCTTGCTCGGCGGCATAATCCTCGGTTTGAAGGATCTCGCCGCAGAACCATTGGTTGCAGGAGGCGGCCGAGAGGATGCAGCCCATCAGATGATAGCCGCCGCTTGCGTGGCAGAAGGAATGGAGCGCATTATGGGGATCCACCGAAAAGGTGTCGGAGGCGATGAAGACGGTGCCCGACGTGCCGAGGGAGATGTTGCAGCTTCCGTCGGTCACGGTGGCGGTGCCGATGGCGGCCGCGGCATTATCGCCCGCGCCTGCAACGACGGTCACCGATTCCTTCAGCCCCAGCTTGGCCGCCACCGCGGGCAGCAGCCTGCCCACCGGCTCGAAGCTTTCAAAAAGGGCGGGGAGCTGCTCCCTGCGGATTTCGCAGATCGCCATCATCTCTTCCGACCAGCGTTTATGCTGAACGTCCAGCAAAAGCATCCCCGAGGCATCGGAATAGTCGGTGCAATGAACGCCCGTCAGCCGATAGTTGATGTAGTCCTTGGGGAGCATGATCTTGGCAATGCTTGCAAAAAGCTCCGGCTCATTCTCTTTCATCCATAAAAGCTTGGGGGCGGTAAAGCCTGCAAAGGCGATGTTCGCCGTATGGGCGGAGAGGGTCTCCCTGCCGATCCCCTCGTTGAGCCAAGCGGTCTCTTTGTCGGTGCGGCCGTCGTTCCAAAGGATGGCGGGGCGAAGCACCCGATCCTGCCCGTCTAAAGCCACCAGGCCGTGCATCTGCCCGCCCAGCCCGATTCCGGCAATTTTGGATTTATCTGTTTCTGCGGTCAGCTCCTCCATCCCCGAAAGAAAGGCATCCCACCAATCCTCGGGCTCTTGCTCGCTCCAACCGGGGTTGGGGTAGGAAACGGAATAGGAGCGGGAAACGGTTTTGAGAATTGTGCCCTGCCCGTCGACCAAAAGAAGCTTTAAGGCCGACGTGCCGAGATCGGCGCCGATATAATAATTCATAATCTTTCACCTCATCTTCAGTATAAACCGTTTAATTTGACTTTTCTCGCAAAATATCCTATAATATATAGACAGAATTTGACTTTTTGGAGAAAAGAAATGTTTTATCAGTTCAACCATCTCGGCTCGCCCGACTATTTAAAGCTGGAAAAGAATCAAAATTTCAGTTTCCCGCCCCATCTGCACCAATGCTTTGAGCTTATCGTGATCCGTTCGGGGCAGATGAAGATCACCGTCGACAAAGCGGACTATCTGCTCTGCGCGGGGGAGGCGCTGATGATCTTTCCCAATCAGATCCATGCGCTGGAATCCACCGAGAGCGAGCATGTGCTTTGCATCTTTTCGCCGCGGCTGGTGCAGGCCTATGCCACCAAGGTGTCGGATAAGGTGCCCAAGGACGCCAAATTCCGCCCCGACCCCTATCTGGTGGAGGCGCTGGAGCGGCTGACCCCCGCCTGTTCCTCGGCCGAAAAAAAGGGGGTGCTCTATTCCCTTTGCGGGCAGTTCGATCGGAATACGTTTTACACGGCCAAGGAGGCCGATCGGGAGCGGCTGCTCTTTAAGATCTTTTCCTTTGTGGAAGCGGAGTTTGCGGGCGATTGCTCGCTGGCGGGGCTTTCCGCCGCCATCGGCTATGATTATTCCTATCTGTCCCGTTATTTTAAGAAGACCATCGGGGTCTCCTTTAATACCTACGTTTGCCATTATCGCATCAGCCACGCCTGCTACCTGCTGGAAAATACCGATCTTCCCATCCTGCAATGCGCTTATGAGAGCGGCTTTGCCTCCCTGCGCAGCTTCAACCGCAGCTTTCAGCAGGCGCTCAACTGCACCCCGAGCCAATATAAAAAACGGCTGTAAAAAAACCGAAATATCGTTTTCGACTGTCAAAAAAGGCACCGACCGCAGAAAAATGGGTAAAACCTAAAGTATGCGCCAATATTAATGATTGCAAGGAGAGAGAAACACCTACTCTTTCTCCTTGTTCATTTTATAAGGAAAAAATCCGCATAGTGATGCGGATTTTGATTGGAATTTTTCTGCTATCCGCCGAAATGACCGCTCAGCGTATCACATACGCGATCGGGATCATTTCGACGAA
>JAFQKO010000104.1 GCA_017396865.1 Clostridia bacterium
AAAAGGTGAACGCGGGCTGTGATTTTTTGACCACCCAGATGTTTTTCGACAATAATCTGCTTTATAATTTTCTCTATAAGATCCGCGAAGCGGGCATCACCGTTCCGATCATCCCCGGCATCATGCCTATCACCAATGCCAATCAGGTGGAGCGGGCGATCCAGCTTTCCGGCTCCTTTATGCCCCAACGCTTCAAGAGTCTGGTGGATAAATTCGGTGCCGATCCCGCCGCCATGATGCAGGCGGGCATCGCCTATGCCACCGACCAGATCATCGACCTTTATGCCAACGGCATTACCAACGTTCACGTTTACACCATGAACAAGCCCGAGGTGGCGGCAGGGATTCAGCGAAATCTTTCGGCCATTATCGGCCTGAAATCGAGGTAACCCATGAATTTCAAATCCTTTTTACAACAAAACATCGTCTTTTTCGACGGCGGGATGGGCTCTCTGCTGCAAAAAAAGGGGCTTGCGGCGGGCGAACTGCCGGAGCGCTGGAACGTTAGCCGACCCGAGATCATCACCCAAATCCATACCGACTACTACAACGCAGGCAGCCATGTGGTGACCACCAACACCTTCGGCGCCAACGGCCTTAAATTCGAGGATGCCGAGCTGGAGCAGATCATCGCCGCCGCTCTTGCCAACGCCAAGGCGGCAAGAGCGCAGAGCACCGCGCCCCAAGAAAAGTTCATTGCGCTGGACATCGGCCCCTCGGGCAAGCTTTTAAAGCCCTTGGGCGACCTCGACTTTGAGGATGCGGTGGCTCTTTTTGCCAAAACGGTCGCGCTGGGCGCCAAGCACGGCGCCGACCTGATCCTCATCGAGACGATGAACGATTGCTACGAGACCAAGGCCGCTCTGCTGGCCGCCAAGGAAAGCTGCGATCTGCCGATCATCGTTTCCAATGCCTACGGGGAGGACGGCAAGCTGATGACCGGCGCCACCCCCGCCGCCATGGTTGCCATGGTCGAGGGCATGGGCGCCGATGCCATCGGCGCCAACTGCTCCCTCGGCCCCGAGCAGCTTATTCCCGTGGCAAATGCCCTGCTGGAGCATGCCTCCATCCCCGTTTTGCTGCAGCCCAACGCAGGCTTACCCAAGATCGAAAACGGGAAAACGGTCTACGACGTCACACCCGCCAAATTCGGCGCGGTGGTTGCCGACCTGCTGAAAAAGGGGCTTCGGATCGCGGGCGGCTGCTGCGGCACCACCCCCGCCCACATCGAGGCGCTCTGCACCGCCGCCAAGGGGCTCGCCCCCAAACCGATCGCCGAAAAGCATCAAACGGTGGTCTCCTCCTATACCCATGCGGTTGCCTTTGAGGAGCGCCCGATTTTGATCGGCGAGCGGATCAACCCCACCGGCAAAAAGCGCTTCAAGCAGGCGCTGATCGAAAACGACATCGACTACATCCTTTCCGAGGGTGTGCGCCAGCAGGAGGCGGGGGTTCAGATTCTGGACGTTAACGTTGGCCTGCCCGAGATCGACGAGCCCGCCCTGCTGGAGACCGCCGTTTGCGAGCTGCAGGCGATCCTCGACCTGCCCCTGCAGATCGACACCGCCGACATTGCCGCCATGGAGCGCGCCCTGCGCCGCTACAACGGAAAAGCGCTGATCAATTCGGTCAACGGCAAGCGGGAGAGCATGGAGGCCATCTTCCCGCTGGTAAAAAAATACGGCGGCACGGTGATCGCCCTGACCCTCGACGAAAACGGCATCCCCGCCACCGCCGAAGGGCGGTTTGCCATCGCCGAAAGGATCCTTGCCACCGCCGCCCGATACGGCATCGGCAAAAAGGACCTCATCTTTGATACCCTCGCCATGACCATCAGCGCAGACAACACCGCCGCCCTTGCCACCCTCGGCGCCTTAAAGCGCATCCGCCGGGAGCTGGGTTGCCATACCTCGCTGGGGGTTTCCAACATTTCCTTCAGTCTGCCGCGGCGGGATGCGATCAACAGCACCTTTTTCGCCATGGCGCTGGAGAACGGCCTTTCCGCCGCCATCATGAATCCCTTTTCCGATGCCATGATGCAGACCTACTACACCTATAATGCCCTCAAGGGCTTCGACCCCAACTGCGCCGCCTACATGGAGGCGGCCGCCCGTTTTGCCGAGCCTGCCGCTCCCGCCCCTGCCCCGAAGCAGGCAAGCCCCCGAGAGGAGGGCTCTGCCCTCAGGCGGGCGATCGTGAAGGGGCTGAAGGAGCAGGCGGGCGAGCTGACCCGTGCGCGGCTTGCCGAGACCGAGCCGCTCGCGCTGGTCAACACCGAGATCATTCCCGCCCTCGACGAGGTGGGCGCGGGCTTTGAGAAAAACACCCTCTTTCTGCCCCAGCTTTTGATGAGCGCCGAGGCGGCCAAGGCCGCCTTTGCGGTGATCAAAGAGACCGTGAGCGCCGAGGGGCAGGCGGCGGGCAAGGGGCCCGTCATCCTTGCCACCGTAGAGGGCGACATCCACGATATCGGCAAAAATATCGTAAAACTACTGCTGGAAAACTACGGCTATCGGGTTTTGGATCTGGGCAAGGACGTGCCGCCCGAAAGGATCGTTGAAGCGGCGCTTGCCAATCACGCTCCGCTGGTGGGCTTAAGCGCCCTGATGACCACCACCGTGCCTGCCATGGAGGAGACCATCAAACAGCTTCGCCAAGCCGCACCCGATTGCCGCGTGATGGTAGGCGGGGCAGTATTGACCCAAGCCTATGCCGATCAGATCGGTGCCGACCACTACGCCAAGGATGCCATGGACTCCGTTCGCTATGCCGAAACGGTAGGGTGAGCAGTTAAACCCGAACCCGCCTCAAAGCG